>NZ_NTTM01000042.1:0-3507 GCF_002560985.1 Bacillus sp. AFS018417 | reverse complement strand
CTCTGTTGCATCAGCGACTCTTACTATATTACACAGTTATTGTTATAGAGTCAACATTTTTTTATTAATGATTTCCTTTCATAGTGAATAACTCTAAGTGATCATCTTCAAAATTAGTTTAAATCCCCTATATTGAACTCTTTCTATCTAATGGATTATGGTACTCTCCTGCATTTTGTTACAAACGAAAAAGTAATGTGCCGTTTCGAGTCGATCGGATTATTTCTATCAAAGTACAGCAAGATTTCCCAGAACTGATTCCGGTAGATATGACCGTTACACAATGGTTAAAACAACTAGTTTCTAATAAAAGAAGGAGCTAAATAAAATAGCACCTTCTTTTTTAGAAACAATATGTATAAGCATGCCTTCATAAGTATTAATTGCTATTTACTTTTACTTAATACTGATCGAAATAGTATTTTAAACTTTTCTTGATCTGCCCAGATAATTGCTAACAAAACAAGTCCTCCGCCCACAACAATTCTCCACGTTATAACTTCATCTAATAAAATTGCAGACGCCATTATACTGACTAACGGAAGTACATTTAAGTACATCCCACCAACAGCTGCTGAAACTTCTTCTAGCGCTTTATTCCACAGTAAGTAAGCAAGAATAGTAGGGCCGACAATAAGGTACACTAAACTTCCCCATGCCTTCCACGTTATTACATCCGGGATTCCACGATACGATACTTCAAAGATAGTAAAGGGCAACACTATAATAGCCCCTACAAGTAAAGTTAATGTAGTAAATGCTCCGCTAGAGAAATTTGCTTCTTCCTTCGGTTGCTTTAACAATATATTATAAATAGCAAACAAAATTGCGCTAGCTAAAATAAGTAAATCCCCAATAAGCGATGATGTACTCTCTCGCTCATTTAACGGAATTGTTATTAGTAATACACCGCACATCCCTAAAAACATGCCAATCCAATATTTCCAATTAATTTTTTCTTGAAGAAAAAAAGCAGCAAACATAATAGTGAATAAGGGTAATGTGGCATCAATGATACTCACATGCATCCCACTTGTAAGTGAAATTCCGTATGAAGTAAACATAAAGTATCCCGCAACACCTGTGAAAGATAAAACTATGATTCTATTCCACGGAATATACGTCTGTCGTATTTCCTTCCAATGAAAGGGAAAGAATAAGCAACCAGCTAAGGATAAACGCAAAAAAAGTAAAGTAAAAGGCGGGAACGAATGTAATGCCCATTTTGTTGGTGCGATAGCAATTCCCCATAACATAATCGCTATTATTAGTATAAAAATGCCTCTCATATGCATTTCACATCCGTTTCAATTACAATTGTTAAATTAAGTAATAGATTTCATCCAAATCTACATTCAAGAAGATTAGAAACAGGTGTTCGATTTTAAAAATTATTTTAGATTAAACATCTTTGAACTAATTAGATTTTTCTAGTTTACTAAAAAGATAATATAGATTCGATAATGAATATACAATTTGTATAAGGAGAATACAAGAAGTTCAACAACAACCTTTAAATATAGGTTTTTTTGTATTTTAATAGAGTGTATAAAATATATAGTTGAATGAATTTCGTAATTCTAACTACTTACTACATAGAGCTTTTTTCGATATGAAAAAGGAATCCCTCTTCAAGTTAACGAATTTGTTAGTTGCAATATAAAGTGAAACTTCCATCAGTGGGGGTTTTACTGCCCGTTAATGCGGGATAAAACAAAAAGACTGAAGGTGACAGAATGGCAATTTATATCGCGCTGTTGCGAGGCATTAACGTAAGCGGACATAATAAAGTCAAAATGGTTGAATTGAGGCATATGCTAGAAACGATGGGCCTTAGTCGAGTACAAACATACATTCAAACTGGCAATATCCTGTTTGAATCAGCGGAGGATACAGCGTCATTGCGCTTCCGAATTGAGGATGAAATTAGAAAGACTTTTGGAATTTCAATCACCGTTGTCTTAAGAACATCCACGGAATTTGAGGCTATCATTGAGCATTGCCCATATACAGATGTAGCCTTGGGAAAAGGAGAAAGTGTTCATGTTTCCATTTTGACTGAAGAGCCTCAGCAAAAGGTGGTTGAACTGTTATTGGGCAGTGAACGTGATAATGATGAATACTATATCCATGGACGTGAAATTTACTTCTTGTTCCGCCAAAGCATACTGGATTCCAAGTTGGCGAAGAATCTACAGAAGCTCGGAAATACAGCAACAACACGCAACTGGAATACAATCAATAAGCTGGCTGCGCTATTGAAGGCGATGCAAGCTTAATAGGAAAAACATATTCTGAGGGAGGAACAGAAAAAAATTCGAAATTTCATAAAGATGTTCACGTCTTTTTACTATTGTTCCCCCTTGAAAATCGAAGGACTGATGTAATTTGTACATAAGTCAGTTATAGAAATTAAATTAATTTTGAAAGGTGCAGTCAATAAATTCGGTGAATTCATCTATTAAATTGATATGTAGGACATCCTCTTATGTTCATTTTTATTCGAAACACCCCACCAGCACCCGGATCTGTATTATGCATTCTTGCCGTTGTAATATATAACTCATTTAAGTCACTTCCTCCAAATGTACAAGAGGTTACATACAAAGCAGGTATAGAAATAGTTAGCAACTGTTCTCCATTTACAGGATTCCATCTCGATACCTTAGAACCTCCCCAATGAGCAATCCATAGCATACCTTCTTCATCAATCGTCATCCCATCAGGAAGTCCTTCCTCTTTTGGTATGACAACAGCATCTTGAGAATTTTCAATATGACCGGTATAGATATCATAATCAAAACGAACTACTTTTCTTGTAGGTGTATCAATAAAGTACATGTATGTATGGTCAGGGGACCATGCTAAACCATTAGAAGTACTCACTTGTTCTAATTTCTTTTTGACAGTTAAATTGGTATCTAAACAGTAAAGAGCTCCCTCTCCACTTATTCCAACTGAGTCCGTAGTACCTGCCCAAAAACGGCCTGCCGGATCACACTTCCCATCATTAAAGCGATTGTCTTGTAAATGGCTTTCAGGATCATAAATAGCTTGTAGTTCTTCCGTATCCAGATGTAAAGAATAAAAGCCCTTCTCTAGAGCAAGAATCATTTTACCAGATACACTAGGAACCACTGATCCAACCATCTGTTCAAGGAAGATTGTCTTATTTTCATTTGTAATTGGATTATAGATATGAACCTTTTTCTCTAAAATATCAACCCAATATAATAGCTGCTTTTTATGATCCCAACAAGGCCCTTCTCCAAGAGTAGCCTTAGCATCAATTACTAATTCTAATTCGCCTAACAAGTTACCTCCTCCTTTTAAAGGAATATTCCGTCTATTTATAGTAACATGTATAAATATCTCTATTAAAGCTTGGAGATATCGATATTTTCCCTCCAAGTATTTTCCATCAGTGGGGGTTTTCTTCGTCACCACCGATGGTTAGTTGAACCAATCAGGCTTTTATGGGATAAAAACACAAAAAAGACGAGTCAT
>NZ_NTTM01000041.1:0-156597 GCF_002560985.1 Bacillus sp. AFS018417 | reverse complement strand
GTTTCAGCGACTTTTATAATATAACATAACATTTCATGTTCGTCAACAATTTGTTGTAATATTTTGTTTCAGTGAATTGCTGACTCTGCCTATTATATAGACTTCACTCCTCCTATGCAAGCACTTTTTATAAAAAAAGAAGAATAAGGAGAATCCCCTTATTCTTCTGAGCTTTCTTGATCTTCTTGTATGTCTTCTTCATCTTCTTTTTGTGTTTTTGCTACCGTCGCTACTTCTTGCTCGCCTTCTAAACGAATTAAACGAACACCTTGCGTATTACGTCCCATTTGAGAGATTTGATCAACCGGCATACGAATCAAAACACCTGCTGCTGTAATCAGCATAATATCTTCTTCACCATTTACAGACTTAACAGCAATTAACTTGCCATTCTTATCTGTAATATTACATGTTTTAAGACCTTTACCCCCACGGCTTTGGAGGCGATATTCTTCAACTGGTGTCCGCTTACCATAACCATTTTTCGTTACAATTAAGACATCCATTTCTTCTTCAACGATTTCCATGCCAACTACTTGATCTTCCTCACCTAACGTAATAGCCTTCACACCCGCTGCATTACGTCCCATCGAGCGAACATCTTGTTCATGGAAGCGAATTAACATACCGTTACTTGTTCCCACAATCATATCTTTTTCGCCTGTTGTTAATCGAACAGAAATAACTTCATCATCTTCACGAAGTGATATTGCAATTAAACCATTATTACGTATGTTAGCAAACGATGAAAGGGGTGTTCTTTTTGCAATACCCTGTTTCGTCGTAAAGAATAAGTAATGGTCATCACTAAATTCTCGGATTGGGATAATCGCATTTACCCATTCATCTTTATCTACTTCTAATAAGTTGATAATTGGTATACCCTTAGCTGTACGGCTATACTCTGGGATTTCATATCCCTTCGTCCGGTATACTTTCCCTTTATTTGTGAAGAATAGAATATGATCATGTGTAGATGTTGTTAACAAATGTTCTACAAAATCATCATTGTTCGTCCCCATACCTTGAACTCCACGTCCGCCACGATTTTGCGTTTTGTACGTAGAAGCTGGCAAACGTTTCACATATCCATTATGAGTAAGTGTGATTACAATGTTTTGCTCTGGAATTAAATCTTCATCCTCGATTGCTTCCATACCGCCAATTGTAATTTCTGATCTTCGTGTATCATTAAAGCGATCTTTAACTTCTGTTAATTCTTCACGGATAATTTCAAGAACCTTCTCTTCATCTGCGAGAATTGCTTTTAGCTCCGCAATCAACGCAAGTAGTTCTTGATATTCTTGTTCGATTTTTTCACGCTCTAATCCTGTTAAACGTTGCAAACGCATATCTAAAATTGCTTGTGCTTGCTTTTCGCTTAAGCCAAAACGTTCCATTAATCCTTGCTTTGCAATGTCTGCTGTCTTCGAATTACGAATTAGAGTAATTACTTCATCAAGATGATCTAACGCGATGCGTAAACCTTCTAAAATATGAGCACGAGCTTCTGCTTTCTCTAATTCATATGCAGTACGTCTACGGATAACGACCTTCTGATGATCCAGGTAATGATATAGACATTCTTTTAAATTTAATACTTTTGGTTCTCCATTTACGAGCGATAGCATATTAATACCAAAGCTTGTCTGAAGTGCTGTATGTTTATATAAGTTATTCAATAACACATTTGCATTTGCATCTCTTCGTAATTCCATGACAATACGCATACCATTTCGATCTGATTCATCACGCAAATCTGTAATACCATCAATCTTTTTTTCTCGAACAAGCTCTGCAATCTTTTCAATCAACCTTGCTTTATTCACTTGATATGGTAGTTCAGTTACAATAATAGATTGTTTCCCATTTGCCTTCTCTTCGATCTCTACTCTTGCACGAAGAATTACTGTACCACGCCCTGTTTCATATGCTCTTCGAATTCCACTTCGTCCAAGAATTTGACCAGCTGTTGGAAAATCTGGGCCGTGAATATACTCCATTAATTCTGCGATTGTAATCTCTGGATTGTGACTTAACGCTAATACCCCATCAATTACTTCACCAAGCTGATGCGGAGGAATATTCGTTGCCATACCAACCGCGATACCAGTTGCACCATTTACTAATAAATTAGGAAAGCGCGCAGGTAATACAATTGGTTCTCTTTCCGAACCATCATAGTTATCTTGATAATCAATTGTATTTTTGGTGATATCACGCAATAGTTCCATAGAAATTTTGGACATTTTTGCCTCTGTATAACGCATCGCGGCCGCCGAATCACCATCGACAGAACCGAAGTTACCATGTCCATTTACTAGCATATAACGTTGACTAAAGTCTTGAGCCATTCGCACCATTGTCTCGTATACAGCTACATCACCATGCGGATGATACTTACCAATTACTTCACCAACGATACGCGCTGATTTCTTATATGCTTTATCAGCAGTAATCCCTAAATCGTTCATCGCATATAAAATTCTGCGGTGAACAGGTTTTAATCCATCACGAACATCTGGCAGTGCACGAGATACGATAACGCTCATCGCATAATCTAAAAACGAGGTACGCATTTCTTGGCTAATATTAATTTCTCGAATTCGGCCTTGTTGTTGGTTGTCTGACATCAACCAGCACCTCCTCATTACATTTCCGATCGATATACTATGTTCATTTATACGTAGAAGACAGGAATACTCCGATTCCTGTCATCAATCATTAAATATCAAGGTTTTTCACATATTTTGCATTTTCTTGGATAAAGTTACGACGTGGTTCAACTTTATCACCCATTAAAATTTCAAATGTTTCATCTGCTTCAATTGCATCTTGAAGCGAAACTTGAAGAAGTGAACGTACTTCTGGATCCATTGTTGTTTCCCATAGCTGCGTTGGATTCATTTCTCCAAGACCTTTATAGCGTTGAATACCTGGTTTTGGTTGTTTCGGCATCTCCACTAATATACTTTCAAGTTCTCTATCGTTGTAAGCATACTCAACTCTCTTACCTTGTTGCACTTTATATAATGGCGGCTGTGCAATATATATATAACCGTGCTCAATAATTTGACGCATATAACGGTAGAAGAACGTTAATAATAGGGTACGAATATGAGCGCCGTCGACATCAGCATCCGTCATAATAATAACTTTGTGATAACGCGCCTTTTCAATATCGAAATCTCCACCAATACCAGTCCCAAGTGCAGTAATAATTGTTCGCACCTCATCGTTTGATAAAATTTTATCTAAACGTGCTTTTTCTACATTAATAATTTTTCCTTTAAGCGGTAAAATCGCTTGGAAGTGACGATCACGCCCTTGCTTTGCCGAACCACCCGCGGAATCACCCTCTACGATATAAATTTCACTAATAGAAGGATCTTTAGAAGAACAATCTGCAAGTTTTCCTGGCAAGCTTGATACTTCTAGCGCACTTTTTCTGCGTGTTAACTCACGAGCCTTTTTCGCCGCTACACGTGCACGCGCTGCCATCGTTCCCTTATCTACAATTTTTCGAGCGACATTTGGGTTTTCAAGTAAAAACTTTTCAAGTGCTTCAGAGAAAACTGATTCTGTAATTGTTCTCGCTTCGCTATTTCCGAGTTTCGTTTTCGTTTGCCCTTCAAATTGCGGATTTGGATGTTTAATGGATACAATAGCCGTTAAACCTTCACGAACATCTTCACCCGTTAAATTACTATCAGCATCTTTTAAAATATTATTTTTTCGGCCATAATCATTAATCACACGTGTTAATGCTGTTTTAAATCCAACTTCATGCGTACCACCTTCATACGTATGAATGTTATTTGTAAATGAATAAATGTTAGTTGTATATCCTTCGTTATATTGAAGAGCAACTTCAATTTGAATTCCGTCTTTCGAACCTTCTACATATACCGGTTCCTCATGTATCGGTTCTTTAGAGCGATTTAAATGCTCAACATAAGACTTAATACCGCCTTCATAATGGAATTCTTTCTTTTGTTTATGTTCACGTTTATCTTCAATTGTTAGTTTAATATTACGATTTAAAAACGCTAGTTCTCGTAAACGAGTTGCTAACGTATCAAATTCATATTCCGTAGTTTCAGTAAAAATTTCTGCATCTGGTTTAAAGCGCGTTATTGTTCCTGTATGATCTGTATCTCCAATTACTTTTAAATCCGCAACTGGAATACCACGTTCATACTTTTGATAATGGATTTGTCCGTCACGATGAACAAATACCTCTAATTCTGTTGATAATGCGTTCACGACAGAAGCACCTACACCATGTAAACCGCCAGAAACTTTATAACCGCCGCCGCCGAATTTACCACCTGCATGAAGAACCGTCATAATAACTTCTACAGCAGGGCGACCCATTTTCTCGTGCATCCCAACCGGAATACCACGGCCATTATCTGTTACTGTAATACTATTGTCTTCTTCAATAGCTAGATTAATCTCATCACAATATCCTGCTAATGCCTCGTCAATACTATTATCAACAATTTCCCATACAAGATGATGAAGACCTTTTCCACTAGTTGAACCAATGTACATCCCCGGACGTTTTCGAACTGCTTCTAATCCTTCTAACACCTGTATTTGACTTTCAT
The DNA here is from genome assembly GCF_002560985.1 of Bacillus sp. AFS018417. Taxonomy (NCBI): domain Bacteria; kingdom Bacillati; phylum Bacillota; class Bacilli; order Caryophanales; family Bacillaceae; genus Bacillus; species Bacillus sp. AFS018417. The sequence continues at coordinate 151,984 of NZ_NTTM01000041.1, read as the reverse complement.
CATATGCGTTTTCTTCAATTTGTTTTTGTTCCATTGACACAAAGATCACCTACTTTTCCATTTAGACAGAAGCTATTTATCTTCTTCTCCACAATCCACTGTGCCGTTCGTTACATGAATTGTTTTTGCTTGTTTTAATGTATCATGCTCAATTCCATCAACACTTGTCGTTGTCACAAACGTTTGCACCTTTCCTTGAATCGTATTAAGCAGATGTGATTGTCTGTAATCGTCTAGTTCCGATAACACATCGTCTAATAAAAGGATCGGATATTCGTTAACTTCTGAATAAATCAATTCGATTTCAGCTAACTTTAGGGAAAGTGCGGTCGTTCGTTGTTGCCCTTGCGAACCAAAGACTTGAACATTTTTACCATTAACGAAGAATTGTAAATCGTCACGATGAGGCCCAATTAAGGTTGTACCACGGAAGAGTTCACGTTGTTTCACAGATTGGAAACTTTCATAGTATACTTCTTTTATTTTCGACAAATCCATGGATTCTGATACATCTATACTTGGTTTATAGACTATTTCTAGCTCCTCAAGTCCTCTGCTAATTCCCCGATGGATTGGAGCTGCCCATTCTTGTAATAAACGTAAAAATTCAAAACGTTTTTTTAATACTTTTACGCCATGTTCAATGAGTTGAAGTGTAAACACATCTAGCATAGCTTCATCATTCGTACTGTTTCCTTGCATTTTTTTGAGCAAATGATTACGCTGTGTAAGAACTTTTTGGTATTGACTTAATTCATACAAATATACAGGAGCTATTTGTCCAAGCTCCATATCTAAAAAACGTCTTCGTACTTGAGGACTTCCCTTTACAAGGTTTAAATCTTCAGGAGCAAACATAACAACATTCATTACGCCAATATATTGACTCAATTTTTGTTGCTCAAGTTGATTTAACTTCGCTTTTTTTCCTTTTTTGGAAACGTTTAGTTCTAAGGACAAAGAGTTATTTCGTTTTTGCAGTCTCCCTTTTATTCTACCATAATCTTCATCCCATCTGATAAGTTCACGATCATTAGAAGTTCGATGAGATTTAGCCATCGCTAATACATAAATCGCTTCCATCAAATTTGTTTTTCCTTGCGCATTTTCACCAATAATTACGTTTACTTTATCTTCGAAGGAAAGATCTAACTGTTCATAATTACGATAGTTTTGTAAATGTAATTCTGTAATATACAAAGGGATCCCCCTTTATCCTTGAACTTGAAATGTTCCGATCCCCGGAATTTCAACAATATCATTTGTATATAATTTTCGGCCTCGTCTATTTTCAGGCTCTTTATTCACATACACTTCATACTCTTGTAAAAACCATTTTACCGCTCCGCCTGTATCAATCACGTCAGCAAGTTTTAAAAATTGTCCTAATGTAATATATTCTGTCGAAATTTGAATATGTTTCATACAAATCGCTCACTTTCTAAAAGTGTTCATTCTTTCATTGTACTAAATAAACAAGCATTAGGAAAGTAATAGGGAAAAATCAAAAGGGTTACCAGTACCTTTACACTAGTAACCCTTATCTTTTTAGTACGTACGTACTGGTAAAATTAATTGAGTAATGGAATCATCGTTCACAGTACGAATTAAAAATGGTCTCATTGCACCAGTGAAGCTAATTTTAATTTCTGTACTATCCAATGCTTTTAATGCATCCATCATATATTTTGCACTAAACGAGATTTTCAACTCTTCTCCTTCAATTTTCTCACACTGAACTTCTTCTACTACTTTTCCGATTTCTGGAGAATTCGATGAAATTTCTAACATTTGATCTTCTAAAGTTGCTAATTTCACAACATTATTACGTCCGTCCCTTGCTAATAAAGACGCTCGATCAATTGCTTGTAAAAATTCTTTTGTATTTACAAAAATATCCGTTTTACTATCCGGTGGGATTAGTCTTGTTGTATCAGGATAGTTACCCTCTAACAATCTAGAGAAGAACAATAAATGCTTCGTCCGGAATAATACTTGGTACTCCGTTATAACAATATCTACCACTTCTTCTGATTCATCAAGAATCTTACTTAACTCATTTAAACTTTTTCCTGGAATAACAACATTTGCTTGAAATTCATTCAAAATAGTTTGTCCTGCAATTTTCGCTTTACGAAGCGCTAAACGATGACTATCTGTTGCAATACAAATCAACTCGCTGTTATATACTTTCCAGTTTACACCTGTCAAGATCGGGCGTGTTTCTGATGTAGATACAGCAAACACAGTTTGACGAATCATATGTTTTAACAGATCCGTTGGAATTTGAAATACATGATGTTCTTCAATCTGTGGTAACAATGGATATTCAGCTGCATCTAAACCATTTAAGTTAAACTCGGATTTCCCAGATTTTATTTTTGTCATAAAATGACTTTCTACAGAAATTTCAACTGTATCTTTCGGTAGTTTTTTTACAATTTCACTAAAATATTTTGCTTGTAAAATAATACTTCCTGATTGTATGACTTCTACAATTTCTTTTCCATCCTCTTCAATTGGGATAAAGGATTCGATGGATATATTGGCATCACTGCCTGTTAATGTAACACCTTCTTCATTTGCTACGATCTTAATCCCTGTAAGAATTGGAATTGTTGTACGAGAAGAAACAGCTTTCATTACATCTTGTACACTTCTGACAAGGTAATCTTTTTGAATTGAAAAATGCATAACGAAAACCTCCGGCAAGTATAAAATTGGTTTTATTTAATAATAATAAAAAATTAGTAGTAATAGTAATAGGTCTTGTGGATATGTGGATAACTCATTTAGAGTGCGGAAAAACAGTCTATCTACATGTGGATAGACTGTTTATAAAATAAAGAAAGTTATTCACGTTATTCACATCATATTACTTTAAAATATCGCGAATCTCTTCAAGTTGCCTCTGTAATTGTGCATCTGTTTTTAACAGTTTTGAAATTTTTTCATGTGCGTGAATGACTGTAGTATGATCACGACCTCCAAATTCTTCACCGATTTTTGGTAAAGAGGAATCTGTTAGTTCACGAGACAGATACATTGCAATTTGACGAGGAAAAGCGACAGATTTTGTACGTTTTTTCGCTTTAAAGTCTTCTAATTTCACTTGAAAAACATCCCCTACAGCTTTTTGGATGTCATAAATTGAAATAATTTTTGGTTTTGAATTTGGAATAATATGCTTTAGCGCTTCAGCAGCTAAAGCGGCATTAATATCCTTATTAATTAAAGACGAATACGCTACAACACGAATTAGAGCACCTTCTAATTCACGGATGTTAGAGTCAATTTGATTTGCGATATAGAGCATAACTTCATTTGGAATATCCAAACCTTCAGCTTTTGCTTTCTTGCGCAAAATCGCAATTCTTGTTTCTAAATCTGGAGGAGTAATATCTGTAATGAGTCCCCATTCAAAGCGTGAACGTAAGCGATCTTCTAATGTAGGAATTTCTTTTGGCGGACGATCACTTGAAATTACAATTTGCTTACTCTCTTCGTGCAACGCGTTAAATGTATGGAAGAACTCTTCTTGTGTTTGTTCTTTTCCAGCAAGAAATTGAATATCGTCTATAAGTAGAACATCGACGTTCCGATATTTATTACGAAAATCAACGGCCTTATTATCACGAATAGAATTAATAAACTCGTTTGTAAATTTTTCAGATGATAGATAAACAACCTTTGCGTTTGGATTATGTTCGATGACATAATGACCGATTGCATGCATTAAATGCGTTTTTCCCAGTCCAACTCCTCCGTAAATAAATAAGGGATTGTATGCTTTAGCTGGCGCCTCAGCTACAGCTAACGAAGCTGCATGGGCAAAGCGATTGCCAGCACCGATTACAAAGGTATCAAATATATATTTTGGATTGAGCATGCTTTGTGGGAAATGATTAGGTTCATCATGCGTTGTTTTACCTTTTTTAACAGGAGGATAGTCAAATTCCTCTTCTGTTTGGCTTTGTGGAATGATAAAGCGAATGTCAAGCTCTGCTCCCATTAAATGAATGATTGTTTCTGAAATAAGATCTGAATAGTGGGATTCCAACCAATCACGTGCAAATTCATTTGGAGCTGTAATAGTTAAAACGTCCTTTTTTAAAGAATAAGCTTTTGTAGATTTAAGCCATGTTTCGTAGCTAGGCTTACTCACTTTTTTTTCTAGTTCTTTTAAGGTGCTATTCCATAAATCCGAAATGTTTTCCAAAGTTGTCCCTCCTTTACAAAAGATGATAAGCAAATGACGTGTTTAATGTTTGTACAACACAATAAAACAACACTGTATATTTATACGTAACACTTTTTAAAAGTGAAAAAGCGGTTCAAATACGAGATAGGGTTTTCGACAAAAAAACGCATTGTGGAAAACTCTTTATGCACATGTGATTATACATGTCCACAAGTTATTCACAAATTGTGGATAAATAATAATTATAGAAAACTTGTTCAAGGTGAAAACACAACTATAATATCAAAAAAAGATAGCAATAGCAATGTATTTCAAAAAGTTATCCACAAAATCAATACCTTGTGGAATAAACTTGTCCACAACACGATATACTGTGTAAAAACAAAAAATGATTTGTGGATATAAAAAAGTGGCTGAAAAAATTATCCACAACCGATAGAATGTACTGTGAACAACATTGTGAATAGGTGAAAATAGGTGAAAAATGAATATTTGATTAAAATCTCAAGAGGCATTGACATTCTACTACCAAATTAACTATAATCTATAGGACTGTCTTTAACAGTTATTCCTCAGGGAGGTGTCATATAAATGAAAAGAACTTATCAACCAAATAAACGTAAGCGCAGCAAAGTACATGGTTTCCGTAGCCGTATGAGCACAGCGAACGGACGTAAAGTTTTAGCAGCTCGTCGTCGTAAAGGTAGAAAAGTATTATCTGCGTAGGCCACTGATCGTTCAGTGGTCTTTTTTTCTAGTAATTATGAATTTTCCGCTGGCGAAATACAGGAGTGTTCAATTGATATGAAGAAAAAGAATCGTGTAAAGAAGAATGAGGAATTTCAAGCTGTTTTTCAAAATGGAAAATCAAATGCCAATCGTCAATTTGTTGTATATCAGTTAGAAAAACCAAATCAACCATATTTTCGAATTGGTCTTTCCGTTAGTAAAAAACTAGGGAATGCGGTCATGCGTAATCGTATTAAACGTATGATTCGTCAAGCTTTTACAGAATTAAAAGATGAGATAGATTCTGGAAAGGATTTTGTTATAATAGCAAGGAAGCCTTGTTCAGAGATGAACTATGAACAATTAAAGAAAAGCTTAATTCATGCTCTGCAGCGCTCAGGAGTAAAACTGGCAAAAAATAGCGAAATAAGAGGAAAATGAATTACACTATATACATACCGAAACAAGGAGGAGTAGGCTGTGAAAAAAAAGATAAGCTTACTAGTCATGGTTATTGCTGTCACGGCAATTTCTGCTGGCTGTAATCAAACCAATCAGCCGATTACACCGGAAAGTACAGGAATTTGGAATGAATATTTCGTATACCCACTTTCTCAGTTAATCACGTTTTTTGCAAAATTATTTGGCAATAACTATGGTTTAGCGATTGTTGTTACAACCCTTATCATTCGTTTTGCATTGCTACCATTAATGATTAAGCAAACAAAGAGTACAAAAGCAATGCAATTATTGCAACCTGAAATGGCAAAATTAAAAGAGAAATATAGTTCTAAAGATCAAGCGACTCAACAAAAATTGCAACAAGAAATGATGCAATTGTATCAAAAATATGGTGTAAATCCATTAGCAGGATGTTTACCAATATTTATTCAAATGCCAATTTTATTTGCATTTTATCATGCGATTATAAGAACAGCAGAAATTAAACAACATACTTTTTTATGGTTTGACTTAGGTCATCCTGATCCATATTACATTCTGCCAATTCTTGCGGCAATTACAACGTTTATTCAACAAAAGTTGTCAATGGCTGGTACTGCTGGGCAAAATCCACAAATGACAATGATGTTATGGCTTATGCCTATCATGATTTTAGTTTTCGCAATTAACTTCCCAGCTGCATTATCTCTTTACTGGGTAGTAGGTAACATCTTTGGTATTGCACAAACATATTTGATCAAAGGGCCGGATCTTAAGGCTAGTAAGGCAGGAGGATCAAGTAAGTGAGTATGATTACTGCTAAAGGACAAACAGTCGAACAGGCAGTGCAATCCGCATTAGAACAATTACAAGTATCAAGCGATAAAGTGGAGATTCGCATCATTGATCAAGGTAAAAAAGCTTTTCTGGGTTTCATTGGAGGGCGTCCTGCTATTGTAGAGGTTATTGTAAAAAAAGATCCTGTAGAAGAAGCGGAACTTTACTTGAAAAGTATCATAAAAGAAATGGATGTTGATGTAACTGTTGGAAAAGAGGTAAAAGGACGTGAAATTCATTTTACACTTTCCGGTAGTGAGGTTGGTGCGTTAATTGGAAAAAGAGGGCACATACTAAATTCTTTACAATATGTAACGAAGCTTGTTGCGAATCGTAGCACGAAACAATATATCGGTGTAACAATCGATGCTGAAAATTATCGTGATAAACGAAAAGATACACTAGAGTCACTTGCACTTCGGTTAGCAAAGCAAGTTAGCAATACGAAAAAAAGAATTGTGTTAGAACCAATGCCTTCTTTTGAAAGAAAAGTTATACATCAAGCACTTGCGAGTCATCCATATGTGATTACGACATCTGAAGGGAAAGAACCACATCGACATGTTGTCGTATCTCCAAAATAAAGTGAAACTTCCATCCTGAGGGATGTATCCTAAATGGTTGGCTAGTTGAACGAATCAGGTTTTTATGGGCAGCCTATCTGCTTTGAATTTCTTAGAAGATTGAGATGGGAGTTTTACTGTCCTTTAGAGCGGGATAAACCGGTAACTCATTTGAGTGCCGGTTTTTTACTGGATAAAATATGAAGATAGGAATTTTTCTTTGGATAAATAAAACGCATTAAATTTATACACAGTGGATAAGTTTAGTGCGTTTTATGAGGGGACATAATAAAATAAGTTATTATTCTTTTTTACACAGTTTCGTTATGGTATCCTAATAATTTAGTGAAAGAAAAAATCGTGTTGAAATAGAGAGAAATAAGTAAGTGAGGTGAAAGAACATGGAATTTGATTCAATTGCTGCAATTTCCACAGCTCTTGGAGAAGGTGCAATTGCCATTGTTCGAGTAAGTGGAGATGATGCGGTAGAGAAGGTAAATCGCATTTTTAAAGGGAAAGATTTAACGACAGTTCCATCTCATACAATTCAGTATGGGCATATTGTGGATTTAGATACAAATAAAGTTATTGAAGAAGTTATGGTTTCAATTATGCGGGCACCAAAGACATTTACGCGTGAAGATATCGTTGAGGTAAATTGTCATGGTGGCCTTGTTTCTGTAAATAAAGTATTACAACTTATTTTATCGCAAGGTGTTCGCTTGGCAGAGCCAGGGGAGTTTACAAAGCGTGCTTTTTTAAATGGACGTATCGATTTATCGCAAGCAGAAGCGGTTATGGATTTAATTCGTGCGAAAACAGATCGTGCAATGAATGTTGCGATTAACCAAATGGAAGGTCGTTTATCAAAATTAATTGGTCGTCTGCGTCAAGAAATTTTGGAAACATTAGCTCATGTAGAAGTGAACATTGACTACCCGGAATATGATGATGTAGAAGAGATGACGCACGGAGTTTTGATTGAGAAGGCGGAATACGTTCAATCAGAAATTGGGAAGTTATTGCAAACTTCAAAGCAAGGAAAGATTTTGCGTGAAGGAATTGCAACGGCTATTATTGGAAGACCGAATGTTGGAAAGTCATCTTTATTAAATAGTCTTGTACAAGAAAAGAAAGCGATTGTAACGGATATAGCAGGAACAACTCGAGATGTTATTGAAGAATACGTGAACGTACGCGGTGTACCGCTTAAACTGATTGATACAGCTGGAATTCGTGAAACAGAGGATATTGTAGAACAAATCGGTGTAGAGCGTTCAAAAGAGATGATGAATAAAGCAGATTTAGTTCTTCTAGTTGTAAACTATAGCGAAGTGTTAACAAACGAAGATGAAGAATTATTCCGAGCGGTGCAAGGAAAAGATTTTATTGTTATTGTAAATAAAACAGATTTACCGCAGCAAATTGATATGGAGCGCGTTACACAATTAGCTGGTTCAGCTCGTGTTATTACAACAGCTTTAATCGAAGAAAAAGGTGTAGATGAGCTAGAGCAGGCAATTGCTGATCTCTTCTTTGAGGGAGCAATTGAAGCGGCAGATATGACATATGTGTCAAATGCGCGTCACATTGGTTTATTAGCACAAGCAGAAAAGACGATTGGTGATGCAATCGAGGCTATTCATAGCGGCGTACCAATTGATATGGTGCAAATTGATTTAACAAGAACGTGGGAAATACTCGGTGAAATTACGGGAGACACTGTACATGAAAGTTTAATTGATCAGTTATTCTCTCAATTTTGTTTAGGAAAGTAATCGTAAGGAGGAATGGAAAATGGGATACAACGCTGGTTTTTATGATGTTATTGTAATCGGTGCGGGTCATGCGGGGTGTGAAGCTGGTTTGGCCGCAGCTCGTATGGGGGCAAAAACATTAATGTTAACAATTAACTTAGATATGGTTGCGTTTATGCCGTGTAACCCTTCGGTTGGTGGACCTGCAAAGGGAATTGTTGTTCGCGAAATTGATGCACTCGGCGGTGAAATGGGAAGAAACATTGATAAAACACATATTCAAATGCGTATGTTAAACACAGGAAAAGGTCCAGCCGTACGTGCGCTTCGTGCTCAAGCAGATAAATTTGCGTATCAACATGAATTGAAAAAAACAATTGAAGAAACACCAAATTTAACACTGCGTCAAGCTATGGTTGAGCGCTTAATTGTAGAAGACAGCGTATGTAAAGGTGTTGTTACACAAACAGGAGCGGAATATACAGCGAAAACAGTTGTTATTACAACAGGTACGTTTTTACGCGGTGAAATTATTGTTGGAGATTTAAAATATTCAAGTGGACCAAATAATCAACAACCATCTGTGAGATTATCAGAGCATCTAGAAGAACTTGGATTTGAACTTGTGCGCTTTAAAACAGGTACGCCTCCGCGTGTAAATAGTAGTACAATTGATTATAGCAAAACAGAAATTCAACCAGGTGATGATACACCACGTGCATTCTCTTTCGAAACAACGAAGTTCATCATGGATCAAATTCCATGTTGGTTAACATATACAAGTGAAGAAACGCATCGTTTAATTGATGGAAATTTACATCGTTCTGCCATGTATTCTGGCATGATTAAAGGAACAGGACCAAGATATTGTCCTTCAATTGAAGATAAGGTTGTCCGATTCCACGATAAACCACGTCATCAAATCTTCTTAGAGCCGGAAGGACGAAATACACAAGAAGTATACGTACAAGGCTTATCAACAAGTCTACCAGAAGATGTACAACGTGAGATGTTAAAGACCATTCCTGGCTTAGAAAATGTAGAAATGATGCGTACAGGATATGCAATTGAATATGACGCGATTGTACCAACACAGTTGTGGCCAACACTTGAAACAAAAAAAATAGAAAATTTATATACAGCAGGACAAATTAATGGAACATCTGGTTATGAGGAAGCTGCAGGTCAAGGATTAATGGCGGGTATTAATGCGGCCTGTCGTTCGTTAGATAAAAAAGAAGTGATTTTAAATCGTTCAGATGCATATATTGGCGTTTTAATCGATGATTTAGTAACAAAAGGTACAAATGAGCCATACCGTCTATTAACATCTCGTGCAGAATACCGTTTATTATTACGTCATGACAACGCAGACCTGCGTTTAACAGAAATTGGCCATGAAATTGGTTTAATTCCAGAAAAGCGTTATGAACGTTTTACAGTAAAGAAAGAGCAAATTGAAAAAGAAAAAGAACGTTTAGCAAGTATTATTATTAAGCCGCGTCCTGAAGTACAAGAGCTAATTCGCGAAGCTGGCGGAAGTGAACTAAAGGATGGTATACGTGCGAGTGATTTATTACGTCGTCCAGAAATGACATATGAGCATATTCATCTTCTTGCTCCAAGTGAAGAAGAGATTAGTGATGAAGTGGCAGAGCAAGTTGAGATTCAGCTTAAATATGAAGGATATATTGAAAAATCCTTACAACAAGTAGATCGTATGAAGCGTATGGAAAGCAAAAAGATTCCGGTTGACATTGATTACGATGCGATTTCTGGAATAGCTTCTGAAGCACGTCAAAAATTAAAAGATGTCCGTCCGCTATCTATGGGGCAAGCATCTCGTATTTCCGGGGTAAATCCAGCTGATATTTCCATTTTACTTGTGTATATAGAACAAGGAAAAATTGCACGAGTATCGAACCAATAAATAGTTAGGAGATATAGCGAGATGAATATAGAACAATTTCAATCTATGCTAGTAGAAAGAGGTATTACTCTTTCTGCTAGGCAGTTAGAGCAATTTGAAATCTATTTTGAAACGTTAGTTGAGTGGAACGAAAAAATGAACTTAACAGCAATTACAGAGAAGGAAGAAGTGTATTTAAAGCACTTTTTTGATTCCATTACAGCTGCTTTCTATCATGATTTTTCAAAGCCATTTTCTGTTTGTGATGTTGGTGCAGGAGCGGGGTTTCCTAGTATTCCTTTAAAAATCTGTTTTCCAAATTTAAAAGTCACAATTGTCGATTCCTTGCAAAAACGTATTACATTTTTAAATCATTTAGCAACAAAGTTAGAATTAACTGACGTAGCGTTTTGTCATGATCGTGCTGAAACATTTGGAAAAAAAGAAGGCGTCCGTGAATCTTTTGATATTGTAATGGCACGTGCGGTTGCTCGTCTCTCTGTTTTAGGTGAATTGTGTTTACCGCTTGTGAAAGTCGGGGGAACATTTATTGCAATGAAAGGTTCCGCCGCAAACGAAGAAATTGAGAATGGCAAGTATGCTCTGCAAGTGCTTGGTGGCGAATTGAAAGGAATTGCTACGTTCCAATTACCATTTGAGGAAAGTGAACGTAACATCTTATCAATTGAGAAAAAGAGAAAAACACCAAATAAATATCCGCGTAAACCAGGGACACCGAATAAATTACCTATTGAAAAATAAATCTTATTAGACGTAAGATTAAGTTATATAAAGTGAAGCTTCTATCAGTAAGTTTGTTTATCGTTACTGATGGCTAGTTGAACGAATCGGGCTTTTACAGGCAGTTATCCACCACCTATCTTTTTGGATTCCTCACAATATTGAGGCGGGGGCTTACTGTCCGTTAGAGCGGGATAAAGACGTAAATGTTTCACATGGAACATTTTTGTATAGAGTATTCAATAGGATTCAAAGGTGGTGGAATATGTATGAGAAACACGTTTTCTCGTTTATTTGGCTTTGGAGAGAAAGAGGCTGAATTAGCACTACAAGAAGAAAGCCATGAAGAGATAAAGCAAATTTCGTTATCAAAAATTGTTCCAAATCGCTATCAGCCACGTACAATTTTTGATGATGCTCGTATTGAAGAGCTTGCGCTTACAATTCATACGCATGGATTAATTCAACCGATTGTTGTTCGCCAGTATGAAGAAGAGAAATATGAGATTATTGCTGGTGAAAGACGTTTTCGGGCTGCAACAAAATTAGGATGGGAAACTGTCCCAGCTATTGTTAAAAATTTGAATGATACTGAAACCGCTTCTGTTGCCCTAATTGAAAATTTGCAACGAGAAGAACTTACGGCAATCGAAGAGGCTGTTGCTTATCAAAAGCTAATTGAATTACATAATTTAACGCAAGAAGCACTAGCGCAGCGACTAGGTAAAGGGCAATCTACAATTGCAAACAAACTAAGATTATTAAAGTTGCCAGAAGATGTTAAACAAGCATTATTAGAGAAGAGTATTACAGAACGCCATGCTCGTGCCCTTATTCCGCTTAAAAATGAAGAGCTTCAATTAAAGATTTTACAAGAAATTATTGAAAAGCAATTTAATGTGAAGCAAACAGAAGATCGAATTGATAAATTGTTAGAAGAAACGAAGCCGAAACGAAAAGCAAAGCAAAAAGCAGTAAGTCGCGATATGCGTATTGCAATGAATACAATTCGTCAATCTTTACAAATGGTTACGAATAGTGGCTTGAATGTGAATTCGGAAGAAGAAGAATTTGATGAATACTATCAAATTACAATTAAAATTCCTAAAAAAAAATAAGAGAATAGAAAGACCTCAACCGTTGGTAGAGGTCTTTTTGCTTTATCACGCATTAATAGCTAGTAAGACCTCGGTGATGGAGGTTTCACTTTATTAGTACTATATTTTCTTTTAAAATTAAGAAGGAGTTTGTAAATAAATTTTGAAGTTTAATATAAACAAAAGAAACATGATTGTTTCATGTTAAAATAAAAACAATCATTTGTAGAATAAGACAGAAAGGTTGAAAGTAGGTGACATCATGGGGAAAATCATTGCCATTGCTAATCAAAAAGGTGGGGTTGGAAAAACAACGACATCGGTAAATTTAGGAGCTGGATTGGCACAAGTAGGAAAAAAAGTACTTCTTGTTGATATTGATGCACAAGGGAATGCAACGACAGGAGTCGGAATTGAAAAATCAGATTTAAATGAATGTATTTATAATGTGCTTGTAGAAGATACGGATGTTCGTGGGGTTATACAGAAAACAGCAACTGAAAATCTAGATGTGCTTCCTGCTACTATTCAGCTAGCGGGAGCTGAAATAGAACTTGTACCGACAATTTCCCGGGAAGTTCGCCTGCAGCGTGCGCTGCAGCCAATTCGTGATGAGTATGATTATATTATTATTGATTGTCCCCCATCTTTAGGTTTATTAACCATTAACGCATTAACTGCTGCAGATTCTGTTATTATTCCTGTTCAATGTGAGTATTACGCCTTAGAGGGGTTAAGTCAATTATTGAATACAGTTCGCCTTGTACAAAAGCATTTAAATAAAAATTTAGCAATTCAAGGTGTTTTACTAACAATGTTGGATGCTCGTACAAACTTAGGATTACAAGTAATTGATGAAGTGAAGAAATATTTCCGAGATAAAGTATATAGTTCGATTATTCCGCGTAATGTACGTTTAAGTGAAGCGCCGAGTCATGGTAAACCAATTATGATGTATGATGCTAAGTCGAGGGGGGCGGAAGTGTATTTAGATTTAGCAAAGGAAGTGATTGCAGGTGGCTAAAGGACTAGGAAGAGGAATTAATGCGTTTTTCCCAGATTTGGATGTGAAAGAGGAAGAAACAATTCAAGAATTGCAAGTAAACGAATTACGTCCTAACCCATATCAGCCGCGTAAATATTTTCACAAGGAAGCAATTCAAGAGTTAGCATTATCCATTAAAGAACATGGGATTTTACAACCGCTTATCGTTCGAAAAAGTATTAAAGGATACGAAATTGTTGCAGGAGAACGGAGATTTCGTGCTGCAAAAGAAGCAAATCTCGAAATAGTTCCTGTTGTTGTTCGAGATTTAAACGAGCAACAAATGATGGAGCTTGCGCTACTAGAAAATTTGCAACGTGAAGATTTAACGCCTATTGAGGAGGCGTTAGCATATCAAATGCTGATGGAACAACTTAAGGTAACACAAGAACAGTTAGCAAAGCGGCTTGGAAAGAGCAGGCCACATATTGCAAACCACATTCGCTTACTGTCTCTCCCATCTTTTGTACAAGAGATGATTTCAAATGGAACGATTTCCATGGGACATGGACGAACATTACTTGCTTTAAAAGATAAAACACAAATTAATAGTTTATTACAACGAATTGAAAAAGAAGGATTAAATGTCCGTCAGTTGGAGCAAATTATTCAGCAGATGAATGAAGATGTTTCACGTGAAACAAAGAAACAAAAACCAGCAAGAAATATTTTTTTTGAGGAGCAAGAAACGGTATTACGAGAGCGATTTGGAACTGCTGTGAAAATTAAAGAAACGAATCAAGAAAAAGGAAAAATTGAAATTCAATTTTTCAATAAAGGTGATTTACAACGTATTTTAGAACTTTTAGCAGGAGAACAGTAAAAAATAAACCATCTTGACTTATAGATGGTTTATTTTTTTCATTACAGCAAGTTTTTTATCTGTTTCAATAATACTTTCTGCAATGCTGGTAGCCATGTTCATAACAAGGTTTAATCTTGTGTTTTGCAGTACAAAAAATTCCATAAACCCATTTAAATTCACAATGCCGTGGATATGCATATCACCAATTGCAGGGAGTTTTTTATTCATAGCGGCTCCAGGTTTACTAGGTCCTTTTCCGATTGTAATGGAACCAATATTTTGAGATTTTCCTAGACACGCATCAATTGCGATAATAAAGGGATCCATAAATGTTTTATGTATTTCTGTAATCGTTTCTTCTAAGTTTAAAGCGTGGACTGGTGATTCTAATGTTCCGTATAAATGAAAATGTTGAATGTTATAATCTTGTAGTTTTGAACCAACAAGGGGACCTAATGCATCACCAGTTGATCGGTCTGTCCCAATACAAAGTACAATAAGTGGAGAGTCTTTTTCAATTGGGAGATGAGAGAGCAGAAAGCTACTAACTGTTTGATTGCAATTTGCATCATGATACATAACTTGCTCCGAATCTTTTTCGAAAAAAGGTAAGCGAAAACTTCCGATATTCATGAAGCATCCATCCTTTAATAGAATTTATCAAATTCATATGAATTTGATTTTCCCAAAAATTATTGCATGTCATATATTCTTTTGAATGTAAGAATTATATTGAGTTTATGGTTAGGGGAACTGCATTTTATGGTATGTATAAATTGAAAAACTTCCCATTTCCCCCTGCTAATGGAGAATGAACTCTGTTGTAAAAAGATGAAGTATGAGTAGAAAGAAATATACATTTTTGTATCTAGATACTCATAAAATATGAATGCTGGTGAAGTATGTCGTGTAGCCTAAAGAATACTAGTACTAGTATATAAAAAAAGTTGTTATTTTATACCTTATAGAGTGTAAAAATAAAAGCGTATGAAAGAACTTTTTTCGTAAAATATAGGAGAAATTCTGTTACAATAAATAATGAATATGAGATAGAAAGGTAGGTCGCGATGAAAGGACTTCACGACTTATATACAAAATTGTTAGATGCAGGATTATGGGAAAATATTGGTCTTGGTTTACTACAAATTGCACTTATTTTCCTTATTTCAAGCATAGTTATTCGAATTGGCAGGGCAATTATCAGTAATGCTTTCAAAATAAAGACAAAATCACCAATTCAAATTTCTGAAAGAAGAACGATGACGTTAGCAAAGTTATTAGAAAATATTTTTACGTATGTTATCTTTTTCGTTGTAATAATCGCTATTTTAGGGGTATTTGGAATTGATACAAAAGGATTATTAGCTGGCGCAGGGGTTGTTGGTTTAGCAGTTGGTTTTGGTGCACAAAACTTAGTTAAAGATGTTATCACTGGATTCTTTATTTTATTAGAGGATCAATTTTCTGTAGGGGACTATGTACGCTTAGGCCAATTTGAAGGAGTTATTCAAGAGATTGGATTACGTACAACGAAAATGAAGAAATGGACAGGTGAAATTCATATTATTCCAAATGGAAATATTAAGGAAGTAACAAATTTCTCTGTTAGTAATAGTGTCGCCTTTGTAGATGTATCTATTTCATATGAAAGTGATATTGAACATGCAGAAAAAGTTCTTGAAAAGTTATTGGATGAATTACCAACAAGGTATGAGCAAATGGTTGCTCGTCCGCAATTATTAGGTGTACAGAGTTTGGCAGCGTCAGAAGTTGTTTTGAGGGTTACAGCTGAAGTAGAACCGATGCAACATTTTGTGGTAGCGAGAGCGCTTCGTAAAGAAATTAAAAATCGTCTTGATTTACATGGTATTGAAATTCCATATCCACGTATGGTTCTATATAACCGTGAAGAGCTGATGAGTGAAAAGGCAAATTAGCAGTGAGAGGAGTTTGGGGAGTGGAGGAAAAGCAATATAACTTGTACGATGTAGTGGAAATGAAGAAAGCTCATCCATGCGGTGAAAATCGTTGGAAAATTATTCGCATGGGAATGGATATTCGTATTAAGTGCGAGGGGTGTGGCCATTCGGTAATGATTCCTCGAAGAGAGTTTGATCGTAAGGTGAAGAAAATACTTATAAAGCATGAAGAATAGATGAAAAAATAAACAGTAGCTGATGCAGCTGTTTATTTTTTTTCGCCATTACTACCTGTAAAAGCTCGATTGGTTTAACTAATAATTAGTGTGGGATAAAGCGCCCTCTCCACTTCATACAGTTTCGTTTTATGAAACTCTATGAAGCTTGTCATTTTATTCGTTACTATCTATAATGATGGAAGATTGAGACATAGGAGTGAAGAATATGGGATTAACGGCTGGTATCGTTGGACTACCGAACGTAGGTAAATCAACATTATTTAATGCAATTACACAAGCGGGGGCAGAATCCGCAAACTATCCATTCTGTACAATAGATCCAAACGTTGGGATTGTAGAAGTTCCAGATTATCGTTTAAATAAATTAACTGAACTTGTTGAACCAAAGAAAACAGTGCCAACTGTCTTTGAATTTACGGATATTGCAGGTATTGTAAAAGGTGCGAGTAAAGGTGAAGGATTAGGAAATAAATTCTTATCCCATATTCGTCAAGTAGATGCAATTTGCCAAGTAGTTCGTTGCTTTGAAGATGAAAATATTACACACGTAGCGGGTAAAGTAGATCCGATTTCAGATATTGAAACAATCAACTTAGAACTTATTTTAGCGGATTTAGAATCTGTTGATAAACGCATTGATCGCGTGGCAAAATTAGCGAAGCAAAAAGATAAAGATGCTGCATTTGAACATGAAATTTTAGTCCGTTTAAAAGAAGCGTTCGAAGAAGGAAAACCGGCTCGTGCAGTTGAATTTACAGAAGAGCAAATGAAAGTAGTAAAAGGTCTTCACTTATTAACAATAAAAGAAATGCTATATGTAGCAAACGTTGGTGAAGATGATGTAATGGATCCATCTGGAAATGAATATGTACAAATTGTAAAAGAATTTGCTGCAAAAGAAAACTCTCAAGTAATTGTTGTTTGCGCAAAAATTGAATCGGAAATTGCTGAGTTAGATGAAGAAGAAAAGAAAGTCTTCCTTGAAGAACTAGGCATTGAGGAATCTGGTCTAGATCAATTAATTCGTGCGGCGTATGATTTATTAGGATTAGCTACTTATTTCACAGCAGGTGTACAAGAAGTACGTGCTTGGACATTTAAAACAGGAATGAAAGCACCGCAATGTGCTGGAATCATTCATACAGATTTTGAACGTGGATTTATTCGTGCAGAAACAGTATCTTATGCTGATTTAATGGAACGTGGTTCTATGACGGCTGCTAAGGAAGCTGGAAAAGTACGATTAGAAGGAAAAGAATACGTTATGAAAGACGGAGATGTTGTGCACTTCCGCTTTAATGTATAATTTTTTTATTTCCTAGGAAAAAAATAAAGTATTTAACTTGGCAAATTCATTAGGTTTGCCAAGTTTTTTATGTTTTCGTGAGTTGCTTCCTCTAACTTACTATGATATAATCTAAACTCGTGAGTAATTACTATAAATTAATTGCTCCTTGCCCAATTTGGGCCGTTTAGACCAAAAGGAGGTGAAAGTGTAATGAAAAAGTACGAAATCATGTACATCATTCGTCCGAACATGGAAGAAGAAGCTCAAAAAGCTTTAGTTGAACGTTTTGCAGGCGTTTTAACTGACAATGGTGCAGAAATCATTAACACAAAAGATTGGGGTAAGCGTCGTTTAGCTTACGAAATCAACGACTTACGTGACGGTTTCTACATGATCTTAAACGTAAATTCTAACCCAGAAGCGGTTAATGAATTTGATCGTTTAGCTAAGATCAGCGAAGATATCATTCGTCACATCGTTGTTAAAAACGAAGCATAATCATTAAGATATATAGGGAGAGTGGTTCGATTGATGAATCGTGTTATACTCGTTGGTCGTTTAACTAAGGACCCTGACTTACGTTACACGCCCAATGGTGTTGCAGTAGCTACTTTCACGTTAGCTGTGAATCGCGCATTTACGAATCAGCAAGGTGAGCGTGAAGCTGACTTTATTAACTGTGTAATATGGCGTAAACAAGCAGAGAACGTGGCGAATTATTTGAAAAAAGGTAGCTTAGCAGGCGTAGATGGGCGTCTTCAAACTCGTAATTACGATGGACAAGATGGTAAGCGTGTATATGTAACAGAAGTTCTAGCGGAGAACGTACAATTTTTAGAACCGCGTAATAGCGGTGGTGAGCAACGCGGTTCATTCAATCAGCAACCATCGGGAGCAGGTTTCGGAAACCAAGGCTCTCAAAACCCATTTGGTCAATCTGGTAATAATGGTCAGAATGCTGGCTTTACTAGAAATGACGATCCATTTGCAAATGTAGGTCAACCAATTGATATTTCAGATGATGACTTACCATTTTAATGGTATAGAACGGGTATTTTAAAACAGAATGGAGGGAAATGAACATGGCAGGTGGACGCAAAGGTGGACGTGCGAAACGTCGTAAGGTATGTTTCTTTACATCTAACGGTATCACTAACATTGACTATAAAGATGTAGATTTACTAAAACGCTTCGTTTCTGAGCGCGGTAAAATTTTACCACGTCGTGTAACAGGTACTAGCGCAAAATACCAACGCAAATTAACAGTTGCAATCAAACGTGCTCGTCAAATGGCACTTTTACCATATGTTGGTGAATAATAACGTATGAAATGCACAGTAGAGTGAAACTCTACTGTGCATTTTGCTATTCTTTTCTTTTTTATTGCTAAGAGCTTCATCTTAAGATTTAGAAGGAAGAAAATCGGTCGGAGATGAAGAAATCCCACTGATGGAAGTTTCACTTTATAAGAAAGAAGGTGTGAATAATGAAGCGCACACGACTCATTACAGAAGGAGCAGTTTTACTTGCTTTATATGCTATCTTGCTTCTTGCCTCTCTGTATATGCCCATTTTAGGGGCTATATTTATATTTGCATTGCCGTTACCATTTCTTATTTTTACGATAAGATCCCCATTAAGTAGTGCTTGTATGTTATTAGGAGCAGCGATTTTTGTAACGCTTATTGTTAGTTCGCCTCTTAGTATTGTGAATACAATTATGTTTGGAATAACAGGGATTGTATTAGGACATATGTATAAAAAGAAAAAAAGTATTATTGAAATTTTATTAGTAGGGACACTTGTATATCTTGTGAGTTTTGTATTGCTGTATGCTGTCAGCGTGAAGTTTTTTAACATCGATTTTATTAAGCAAATGGAAGACATGTTTAAACAATCGATGGAACAAAGCGAGAAATTTATGAACATGGCAGGTGCACCTGTAAATGAAGATCAACTGGCTGAATTGAAAAAATTAGGGAATATGCTTCGCTTGCTTGCACCAGCTTTACTTGCTATGGGGTCATTTTTTTATTCTTGGATTACGATTTTAATTGCTAATCGTGTCTTAAAACGATTAAAGTACACGGTGGAATCTTGGCCGACATTCCGTGATATACAGATTCCTAAGAGTATCGTTTGGTTGTACGTCGCTGTTATTTTGCTTTCTTCTTTTACGAAAATAGAAGCAGGCTCATATTTAGAAATGGTGGTTTTAAATTTATCAACAATTTTCACCTTATTACTGTTGTTTCAAGGTTTTTCGTTCCTTGCTTTTTTTACAAATGCAAAAGGATATACTAAAGCTATTCCAATTTTAATTTTTGTCGTAGGTTTGTTTGTACCAGTTTTGTTCCCTCTTGTGACAATCTTAGGTATAATTGATTTAGGCTTTTCGTTACGGTCGAAAGTACAGGTGAAATAAGTAGTTGAAACAAAGTGCTTTTTATAAGCCTTTTTTTGTAACGAAACATAGAAATATAAACTTTTATCCTGCACTTAATGGGACCGTAAGACTCTGTAAGTGGGGGATAAGTCTGGTGGATTTGACTAAATATCAGTAGAGGAATGAAGACCTAACTGATAGAAGTTTCACTTTATAGGAGTTGTATATATGCCTGAATTTTATAAGAAACAGCGGTTTTTGTATCCTGTTTATGTGTTGGCATTTTTAGCGTTTGTACTCATTACAATTCTCGTCTATTTTCATTGGTTGATGGGTATGATTTCCTTCGTCGTCTTTTGTATCGTTTTATTTTTCACTATTAAATTTGAGCTTGCATTTCAAAAACGCTTTGAAAAGTATACGAATGATACGATTACAAGAGTTAAAAAGGTAAGTAATGAGGCTTTCAATCAAATGCCAATTGGAATTTTACTATATAACAAGGATTATGGAATCGACTGGGCAAACCCATATTTATCTTCCTGTTTAGGGCAGCATTCGTTAGCTGGATGGCATCTGTATGATCTATCAGAGACCCTACTTCTATTTACAAAAGGTGAAACAGCTAATGATATTGTATCTTTGAACAATCGGAAATTTCGCGTGTTTGCCAGAAAAGAAGAAAAGTTAATTTATTTCTTTGATGTGACAGAGCAAACAGAGATTGAGAAAATGTATGAAGACCAAAGAACGGTACTCGCTGTCATCTATTTAGATAACTATGATGAAGTGACGCAAGGACTAGATGATCAATTGCGTACAAACATTACAAGCCATGTTACATCTTTGTTGAATGAATGGGCTGTGAAACATGGAGCTTATTTGAAACGTGCTTCATCCGAGCGATTTTTCGTTGTATTAAATGAAAGTATTTTAGCGCAAATGGAGAAAGGGAAATTTGATATTTTAGACCAAGTACGTGAAGAAACGTCTAAACGAAATATTCCTCTTACATTGAGCATTGGTGTTGGTTCTGGTGATTTATCGCTAGCGGAGCTTGGAGCTATGGCGCAATCAGGTCTTGATTTGGCACTTGGACGAGGCGGAGATCAAGTGACAATTAAACAGGCGACAGGGAAAGTAAAGTTTTATGGCGGGAAAACGAATCCGGTGGAAAAACGTACTCGTGTACGTGCACGTGTTATTTCTCACGCTTTAAAAGATCTTGTGCTAGAAAGCAGCAATATTATTATTATGGGGCACCGAGCACCGGATATGGATGCTATTGGGGCAGCAATTGGTATTTTAAAAGTAGCACAACTTAATGAACGAGAAGGATATATCGTATTGGATGAAAATGATTCTGATAAAGGAATTAAACGTCTAATGGATGAAGTTAAGCAGCAAGGTGAATTGTGGTCGCGTTTTATTACACCGCAACAGGCGCTGGAATTTGCGAATGATGATTCGCTTCTTGTTGTAGTGG
This sequence comes from Bacillus sp. AFS018417, assembly GCF_002560985.1. Classification (NCBI taxonomy): domain Bacteria; kingdom Bacillati; phylum Bacillota; class Bacilli; order Caryophanales; family Bacillaceae; genus Bacillus; species Bacillus sp. AFS018417. The sequence goes on along the minus strand of NZ_NTTM01000041.1, from coordinate 130,541 downwards.
ATACACATAAACCGTCCATGGTCATGGAAAAAAGGTTGCTTGATAAGATTGAAAATGTAGTTGTAATTGACCATCATCGCCGTGGTGAGGATTTTGTTGAAGACCCATTGCTTGTCTATATGGAACCATATGCGTCTTCCACGGCAGAACTTGTAACAGAGCTATTGGAATATCAGCCTAAGCGCTTAAAAATGAATATGCTAGAGGCGACGGCTTTACTTGCTGGCATTATCGTAGATACAAAGAGCTTTACATTCCGCACCGGAGCACGTACGTTTGATGCAGCCTCGTATCTTCGTTCACATGGTGCAGATACTGTGTTAGTACAAAAGTTATTAAAAGAGGATATGGAGCATTATTTACAGATTGCAAAAACAATCCGAAATGCATACATTTATAAAAATGGGATTGCGATTGCAAAGGTAGATGGTGATGGGTTTTATGATCAAGTATTAATTGCACAATCGGCTGATACATTACTGACAATGACAGGAATAGTAGCTTCTTTCGTAATTGCGCGGCGTAGTGAAACTGTTATTGGTATTAGTGGGCGTTCTTTAGGAGAGGTAAATGTACAGCTTATTATGGAGCATTTAGGCGGGGGCGGTCATTTAACAAATGCCGCAACGCAGATGCAAGACATATCAATTGATGAAGCAGAAGTAAAACTACAATCTGTTATAACTGAGTATTTAGAGGGAGGAACACAATCATGAAAGTAATTTTTCTAAAAGACGTAAAAGGTAAAGGGAAAAAAGGGGAAGTAAAAAACGTACCAGACGGTTATGCGAATAACTTTTTATTAAAACAAGGTCTTGCGGTTGAAGCAACAAATGCAAATGTGAAAACATTAGATGCGAAAAAACGCAAGGAAGAAAAAGATGCAGAATTAGAGCTTGAAAAATGTAAGGAGTTAAAAGAAACTCTAGAAAAGTTAACGGTAGAATTAAAAGCAAAATCAGGTGAAGGTGGCCGTTTATTTGGCTCTATTACAAGTAAACAAATTGTAGATGGTTTACAAAAAGCTCATAACATTAAACTTGATAAACGTAAATTTGAGATGGATGACGCAATTCGTGCGTTAGGATATACGAATGTTACTGTGAAATTACACCCACAAGTGACGGCGACAGTAAAAGTACATGTTACTGAACAATAAACAAAAGATTGAAGAGGAGGTTTGCGCATGAGTGACGTATTTGCTGATCGTACCCCTCCGCATAATATTGAGGCTGAACAAGCCGTTTTAGGGGCTATTTTTCTCGATCAAGAAGCATTAACATCAGCTTCGGAAATGCTAATGCCAGAAGACTTCTATCGAACGGCACATCAAAAGATTTATCAAATGATGCTTGATCTTTCTGATAAAGGAGAGCCAATTGATTTAGTTACTGCAACAGCAGCGCTTGCTGATCAAAATTTGTTAGAAGAAATTGGCGGTGTTTCCTATTTAGCTGAACTAGCGGAAGCTGTACCGACAGCTGCCAATGTAGGATATTATGCACGCATTATCGCTGAAAAATCGATTTTGCGCCGGCTTATTCGAACAGCAACGCATATTGTGTCGGATGGTTATGAACGAGAAGATGATGTAGAGAGCCTGTTAAATGAAGCAGAGAAAAAAATACTAGAAGTATCTCAGCGTACGAATACAAAAGGATTTCAAAATATTAAAGATGTTCTTGTGACAGCTTACGATAAAATTGAATTACTGCATAATCAAAAAGGTGAAATTACAGGAATTCCAACTGGTTTCACAGAGTTAGATCGTATGACAGCAGGTTTCCAGCGTAATGATTTAATTATTGTAGCAGCGCGTCCATCTGTAGGGAAAACAGCATTTTCTTTAAACATTGCTCAAAATGTTGCTACGAAAACGGATGAAAATGTTGCGATTTTTAGTTTGGAGATGGGATCCGATCAGCTCGTTATGCGTATGCTTTGTGCAGAAGGAAATATTGATGCGCAGCGTCTTCGTACGGGATCTTTAACTTCAGAAGACTGGGCGAAATTGACGATGGCGATGGGGAGTCTCTCAAATGCAGGTATTTTTATTGATGATACACCGGGGATTCGCGTTAGTGAAATTCGAGCAAAATGCAGACGCTTGAAACAAGAACACGGTCTTGGAATGATTTTAATCGATTATTTACAACTTATTCAGGGTAGTGGAAAATCGGGTGAAAACCGTCAACAAGAAGTATCAGAAATTTCTCGTACACTAAAAGGGCTCGCTCGTGAACTAGAAGTTCCAGTGATTGCCTTATCTCAGCTCTCTCGTGGTGTTGAGTCTCGTCAAGATAAGCGTCCGATGATGTCTGATATTCGTGAATCAGGAAGTATTGAGCAGGATGCTGATATAGTAGCCTTTTTATATCGTGAAGACTACTATGACCGGGAAACAGAAAACAAAAATACAATTGAAATTATTATTGCTAAGCAGCGTAATGGCCCAGTAGGCTCAGTTGAACTAGCGTTTGTGAAGGAATTTAACAAATTCGTGAATTTAGAACGGCGTTTTGATGAGGGGGCCTAGTGAGGGTATAAAAAAGAAACACATTTCTTATAATAAAATGTGTTTCTTTTTTTTGTTTGTGAAAAATAAGGTTATCATAGTAAAAAAATATTTCTTACGAACAAAAGGAATAAAAGGGAAAAAAATGTTCGTTTTTAAATTGACTTCTCTTTGCATTTTGGTACAATTATATTGTTTGAAAAGTTCGTTTGAAAATTGCGGAGGTGCTTGAATAATGTCTTCAGTAGTAGTTGTAGGAACACAATGGGGCGATGAAGGAAAAGGTAAAATTACTGATTTTCTTTCTGAACATGCGGAAGTAGTTGCAAGATATCAAGGTGGAAATAACGCAGGACATACAATCGTTTTCGGCGGTGTTAAGTATAAGTTGCACTTAATTCCATCTGGTATTTTTTATAAAGAAAAAATTTGTGTTATCGGAAACGGTATGGTAGTAGATCCGAAAGCATTACTTGAGGAATTAAAATATTTACATGATCGCGGTGTAAACACTGATAATTTACGTATCAGCAACCGTGCGCACGTTATTTTACCTTATCATTTAAAACAAGATGAGTTAGAAGAAGAGCGTAAAGGTGATAATAAAATTGGTACAACGAAAAAAGGTATCGGCCCTGCATACATGGATAAAGCAGCTCGTGTTGGTATTCGTATGGCAGACCTTTTAGATCGTGAAGCATTTAAAGAAAAACTTGAGCGCAACCTTGCGGAAAAAAATCGTTTATTTGAAAAAATGTACGATGCAGAAGGTTTCAATGCTGGCGAGATTTTTGAAGAATATTATGAGTATGGACAACGAATTGCACAATACGTATGCGATACATCTGTTGTCTTAAATGACGCATTAGACGAAGGTCGCCGCGTATTATTTGAAGGTGCACAAGGCGTTATGCTTGATATCGACCAAGGTACGTACCCATTCGTTACATCTTCTAACCCAGTAGCTGGTGGTGTAACAATTGGTTCTGGTGTTGGTCCTTCTAAAATTCATCGCGTTGTAGGTGTATGTAAAGCATATACAAGCCGTGTAGGTGATGGTCCATTCCCAACTGAATTACATGATGAAATCGGCAATCAAATTCGTGAAGTTGGTCGTGAATACGGTACAACAACAGGTCGCCCACGCCGCGTTGGTTGGTTCGATAGCGTTGTTGTAAGACATGCTCGTCGCGTTAGCGGTCTTACAGACTTATCTTTAAACTCTATCGACGTATTAACAGGTATTCCAACTTTAAAAATCTGTATTGCGTATAAATATAACGGAGAAATTCTTGATGAAGTTCCAGCAAACTTAAACATTTTAGCAAAATGTGAGCCAGTATATGAAGAGCTTCCAGGCTGGACAGAAGATATTACAGGTGTAAGAACATTAGCTGATCTTCCTGAAAATGCAAGACATTATGTAGAGCGTGTGTCTCAATTAACAGGTATTTCATTATCTATGTTCTCTGTTGGTCCAGACCGTAACCAAACAAACATTGTTCGTAACGTATACGGCCTATAATCTTGTCTTTTTTTTAAGAGTACGGTATATTGAAGAAAGGACTCATATTGAAATGAGTTCTTTTTTCATGTTTTTATAAAAATATGAAAAAAAGTATTGCAAAGATAAAACATCTTATGATATTATAAGTCTTGTCGTCACGAAACATGACATTGGTGAGTATGAGCCATTAGCTCAGTTGGTAGAGCATCTGACTTTTAATCAGAGGGTCGAAGGTTCGAGTCCTTCATGGCTCACCATTTTATTTTCGTGGCCCGTTGGTCAAGTGGTTAAGACACCGCCCTTTCACGGCGGTAACACGGGTTCGAATCCCGTACGGGTCACTTTTTTTTATATATTATTTTGGTCCCGTGGTGTAGTGGTTAACATGCCTGCCTGTCACGCAGGAGATCGCCGGTTCGACCCCGGTCGGGACCGCCACTTTTGTTTAATACCACAATTAGTGGTTTTATATATATGTTTTGGCTCGGTAGCTCAGTCGGTAGAGCAGAGGACTGAAAATCCTCGTGTCGGCGGTTCGATTCCGTCCCGAGCCACTCTCAGGATATTAGGTGGGCCCACTTAATATCCTTTTTATATTGTTCAATTTTACAAATGAGAGTAGTTCTTTTACAATAGAATGAGGGAGCCTCTAGCAGTTGAAGCTAGGGGCTTTTCTGTAAGGAAAGCATTAAACATGCAGGAGGAAACTAAAATGATGGGAAAGAAAATTTTAGTCGTTGATGATGAGAAGCCAATTGCAGATATTTTAAAGTTTAACTTAGAAAAAGAAGGTTTTGAAATTGTGATGGCGCACGATGGTGATGAAGCAATTGAAAAAGCAAATGAGGAACAACCGGATATGGTTTTATTAGATATTATGTTACCGGGAAAAGACGGTTTAGAAGTTTGCCGTGAAATACGAAAAAACCATGAAATGCCGATTATTATGCTAACAGCAAAGGACTCTGAAATTGACAAGGTGCTTGGGTTAGAACTTGGTGCAGATGATTATGTAACAAAGCCGTTTAGTACACGTGAGTTATTAGCACGCGTAAAAGCGAATTTACGTCGTCATCAGCAAGGAGGAGCAGCTGAAAAAGAAGAAAATACAGAGATGATTATCGGTCCAATTGTGATTAATCCAAACGCATATAGTGTAACAAAACGAGAAGAAAGTATTGAGTTAACACATCGTGAATTTGAATTACTTCATTATTTAGCAAAACATTTAGGACAAGTTATGACACGCGAACATTTATTACAAACGGTTTGGGGTTATGACTATTTTGGTGATGTGCGTACAGTAGATGTAACGGTTCGTCGTTTGCGTGAGAAAATTGAAGATAATCCAAGTCATCCGACTTTAATTGTAACAAGACGCGGTGTTGGATATTACTTACGTGATCCAGAGCAGGAGTAATATATGAAGAAAGTTGGTTTTTTTCAGTCTATTCATTTAAAGTTCGTATTAATTTACATGCTATTAATTTTAATGGCGATGCAAATTATTGGTGTATATTTCGTTCGTGAGTTAGAAAAGAACCTTGTGAAGAGCTTTAAGGAATCATTAACACAACAAACGAATTTACTCGCTTACAATTTAAAGCAGGAATTTACAAAAGAAAGAGAAAAAACAGATCCCACTCTTGAAGGAGCAATTCAAACGAGCATAGAAGATTTTTCTTCTGATCGAAAAGCTGATATTCAAGAAGTTAGGGTGATTGATGCAAATAGCCGTGTATTAGCGACATCACATCAGTATAATCAAGGGATTGTTGGAAAGAAAACAACTGATCTACTGGTAAAGCGAGCTTTAGTACAAGGAAAACCCGTTGAAAAAATGGAAATAGATCGCAACACAGGGAATCGTGTGGAAGTTGTTGCCACTCCAATTCAAGGAGACAATAAGAAAACACTTGGTGTAATTTATATTGTTGCTTCTATGGAAGATGTTTATAAACAAATGAAGCTTATTAATCAAATTTTTGCAACGGGAACGGTTATTGCACTGTTGGTAACAGCTGTGCTAGGTACTTTGTTGGCACAAACCATTACAAGGCCAATTTCAGATATGAGAAGGCAAGCCATTGAAATGGCAAAGGGGAATTATTCTCGTAAAGTAAAAGTACATGGCAATGATGAAATTGGTCAACTAGCATTAGCATTTAATAACTTATCGAAGAAGTTGCAGCAAGCTCGTTCTTCTACGGAAAGTGAGAGACGAAAGCTTTCATCTGTGTTATCTCATATGACAGATGGGGTAATTGCAACGGATCGAAAAGGAGATATTATCTTATTAAATGATCCGGCAGAAAAAATGCTAAATGTTTCACGTGAAACAGCATTAGACCAGTCTGTTTTAGAAATATTAGGCATTCAAGAAGAATACACATTAGATAATTTATATGAAGAACCAGACTCTGTTATATTAGATTTTAGTACAAGGGATGAGCCATATATTTTGCGAGCTAGCTTTTCTGTTATTCAAAAAGAAACTGGAAAGGTGAATGGTTTAATTGCAGTATTATATGATGTAACGGAACAAGAACGAATTGATAGGGAACGCCGCGAATTCGTAGCAAACGTTTCACATGAACTTCGTACACCATTAACAACGATGCGCAGTTATTTAGAGGCATTGGGTGAAGGAGCGTGGCAAGATGAGAATATTGCACCGCAATTCTTACAGGTAACACAAGAAGAAACGGAACGAATGATTCGCCTTGTAAATGCACTATTGCAGCTTTCGAAATTGGATAGTACAGAATATCGTTTAATGAAAGAATGGGTAGACTTTACACAATTCTTTAGTAATATCATTGACCGTTTTGAAATGTCAAAAGAACAAAATGTATCTTTTAATCGTTCATTTTCTAAGAAATCACGTTTTATTGAAATCGATGAAGATAAAATTACACAAGTTCTCTATAATATCATTTCAAATGCGTTAAAGTATTCTCCAGAGGGTGGAACAGTGACATATCGTTTACGAGAAAGAGAAGATATGTTAGAAATAAGCATTAGCGACCAAGGAGTGGGCATTCCAAAAGAGAACGTAGATAAAATCTTTGAACGTTTCTACCGTGTTGATAAAGCGCGTTCGCGTAAACTAGGCGGAACGGGATTAGGTCTCGCGATTGCCAAGGAAATGATTCAAGCTCATGGCGGCTCAGTTTGGGCAAAAAGTGAAGAAGGAAAAGGGACAACCATCTATTTCACGCTTCCAATGGAAAAGGAAGAAGAGGATGACTGGGAATGAAAATTAAGAATTTAAAGTCAGTCTTGCTTATTAATTTGGTTGTTATTAGTTTATTTCTTACTTTTAATTTATGGACTTATGTGCCGGATTCTAGTAAATCACAAAATGCAAAGTATTTACAAGATAATACAGAGATGATGCAGAAGGGTCCTGAAAATGTCGTTTTGCCTTCTTTAGTTCTTTATCATAAAGAGAATACACACCTTGGAAGCGAAAATATAGATACTATTGATCCTTTGTATAAATTACTTGAGAGAGGAGAATTGTATGATTTTAGAGATATATCAAATGATATCCCAAAACATCAATTCCTCTCCTTCGTTCGTGGTAAAAATAAGATTGAAATGATTTTTCCTACACATATACCTTTGGATTCTATGAGAAGTGTTTTTACAATTAAAGAAAAAATCCCAGAATCATATAGCTTCAATCGTATAATGATTGATTTACAAGGAAGCCGGGATGGTAACATTCCTGTATATTTCATTTCGTATGAAAATCGCAAAGTATATCAAATGGTATTAAAGGGAATTACGCTCAAAGAACTTGATGCAGCACGTGACCAATTTATAGCTAATGCGAGGGAATACTCTCAATATACATTAAGTGATACAAGAGAGATCTTTTTACCAGATACGAAAACAGATATGCAAAGTATGGGATATTTAATAAGTGATATACCTGAGGATATATTTATAAATGCATTATTTACAGATCCTCGTTATGTAAAAAAAGTGTCTGATGATCAGGAAAACACATATACAGATGGAATTCGTCTTATGCAAGTACTAAAGAAAAAACAAATGCTGCAGTACACAAATTCAGCTGCATCAGATCAATCACACATATATGGAAACGCTCTTGTTCAACGCAGTTTTGATTTTCTTAATAGTCATGGTGGCTTAACAGATTCTTATCGTTTTGATTATATGAACTCTAAAACAGGACAAACAACGTATCGTTTATATGTTGATAGCTTACCTGTATTTAATGAAAGTGGTATGGCGACGATAGAACAAGCATGGGGGACAGAGGAATTAATTTCGTATAAGCGTCCATTATTTAAGTTATCGACATTAAAGTATGGTGATGATCAAACAATTTCTCTTCCAGATGGTAAGACAATGATACAATCTTTAGAGAAGAATAAAAAAGTGGATATGAAATTAATTCAGGATATTCGGTTAGGATATAAACTTACACCAGAGCTGGGGGCCGATGGGAAAAAGATTGCTGCAGTAAATTTAAAACCTATTTGGTACGTTGTGTATGGTGAAGATAATAACATTCTAGAATGGAGTGAGGAGAAAGGGGGAGAGCTCATTGGATTGGAATAGGATTAAAACAATTTTTATTGTTGCCTTTTTCATTTTAGATCTCTTTCTTCTCTTTCAGTTCATTCAAAAGCAAGATAGTAATCAACTTGATTATATGACGGAAACGAATATTGAGGAACAATTGAAAGCAGATAAAATTACAGCTGATAATTTGCCGAAAGAACCGACGAAAGATACGTATATTATGGCGAAAAATAAGGTTTTTTCTGATGAAGATATACGTTCTTTAAAAAATCAAACGGCGTCTCTACAAGATTCGAATACAATTTCAAGTAAGCTTAAAGAACCATTTGGGAGTTCGAAAGCAACAATAGGTGATAATTATAGTGAATTTCTACGTTCTTATGTAATTGATGGGCAAAAATATAGTCCTGCTGGGAAAGTAGAAGGATCGAGAGTATATTTTTTTCAAAAATATAAGGATAAGCCCATTTATTATAATCAACACGGTATGATTGTTGCGGAGTTAAATGAAAAGAAAGAAATTATATCGTATACACAAACGATGTTATATGATTTTAAAGAGATGGGAGAGCAAAATAAGGAATTGGATATTATTTCTGCTCGGAATGCATTAGAAACGTTGTATACGAAAAATGAATTAAAGCAAGGGAGTCATGTAAAAGGAGCAAAACTAGGATATGCAACAGTGGTAGCTTCTTCTTCTTCAAATGTGCAAGTTCTTGTTCCAACGTGGAATTTGTATACAGATAAAATGGATTACTTTGTGAATGCAATAGAGGGACAAATTATTCAATTGGGCAAGGACAACAAGGAAAACGAGCAATGGAGTGAGGGTAAATGAGTTTGCATTTTAGTGTACTTGCAAGTGGCAGTACAGGAAATGCGCTGTATGTAGGGACAGAGCGCCAAAAATTATTAGTAGATGCAGGGCTAAGTGGAAAAGCAACAGAAGCTTTGTTTCAGCAAGCTGAACTAGACATAAATAGCATATCCGGTATTCTTGTTACACACGAACATAGCGACCATATTAAAGGACTAGGCGTGTTAGCACGTAAGTATGATTTGCCCGTTTATGCAAATGAGAAAACATGGAACGCGATGGAACATTTAATCGGTAATATTCCAACAGAGCAAAAATTTATTTTCTCAATTGGAGAGATTAAAACATTTGGAGATATTGAAGTGGAATCATTTGGTGTTTCACATGACGCTGCTGAACCAATGTTTTATGCGTTTCATCATAATGGAAGAAAGTTAGTGCTTATTACAGATACGGGATATGTTAGCGACCGAATGAAAGGAATTATTAAGGGAGCTAATGCTTTTGTATTTGAAAGTAATCATGACGTTGAAATGCTGCGAATGGGACGTTACCCGTGGAGCATTAAACGAAGAATTTTGAGTGATGTAGGACATGTTTCTAATGAAGACGCAGCTCTTGCGATGACCGATGTGATTACAGATGAAACGAAGCATATTTATTTGGCTCACCTTAGTTTAGATAATAATATGAAAGAACTTGCTCGTATGTCTGTTGAACAAGTACTTGAAGAAAAAGGACTTGCTGTAGGAGAAGCATTCCAGCTGCACGATACGGATCCCAAAATGCCAACTAAAATTCAATACGTATAATTCTTCATTTTGGTAAACAATAAAGGAGAATATAAATGCTTTCGGAAGGCTAGGTGAGCATAAATGTCCTTTATTGATGAAGAAGATTTACAGATGAAACGAAAAAGAAAGCAAAAGCATAAACATATTTTCGTTTCTGTTGTAGCGGGAACCGTCATTGGTGCTACATTATTTGCTTTTGCTATTCCAACGTTTTCAAAATTAGGTTGGACTGCAATAAGAGAAACAGAAGCAAGTGAAGAGAAACAGTATATAGCGCAGTCTACTCCTCAAGTTACGAATACAGGAGATCATTCTGGCTTTGTTCAAGCTGTTGACCGTGCTTCAGAAGCGGTTGTTGGTGTTATTAATATTCAGCGTGATAATTTTTCAGAAGCAGATTCAGAAGCAGGAACAGGATCTGGTGTAATTTACAAGAAGGAAAAAGGAAACGCATATATTGTAACAAATAATCATGTTGTAGCAGGAGCAAATCGTATTGAAGTAAGTTTGAGTGATGGAAAAAAAGTTCCTGGAAAGATTTTAGGAACTGATGTTGTAACAGATTTAGCTGTCTTACAAATTGATGAAAAATATGCGAAGAAGGTTATCGAACTTGGTGATTCTACAAAAGTAAAACGTGGTGAAGCTGCGCTTGCAATTGGGAACCCTCTTGGTTTAGAATTTTCAGGTTCTGTAACACAAGGGATTATTTCAGCAAATGAACGCATTGTACCGGTTGATTTAGATCAAGATGGACATTATGATTGGCAAGTAGAAGTATTGCAAACGGATGCAGCTATTAATCCTGGTAATAGTGGCGGGGCTCTTGTAAATGAAGCAGGGCAGCTTGTTGGAATCAACTCCATGAAAATTGCTGCAAAAGAGGTAGAGGGAATTGGACTTGCAATTCCTATCGCAAGAGCTGTTCCAGTTATGAATGAGATTGAAAAGTATGGGAAAGTAAGAAGACCTTACGTTGGAGTTGAATTAAGGTCTTTAAATGAAATTCCAAATTATTATTGGAGTCAAACATTACATCTTCCAGCTAATGTAACAGAAGGTGTATGTGTTTTAGATGTGAAAAGCCCATCTCCTGGTGCAGATGCAGGTTTACGCGAATATGATGTAATTGTAGCAGTGGATGGAAAACCAGTTCAAGATATTATTGCATTCCGAAAGATCTTATATAATAAGAAAATTGATGATAAAATGACAATGACATTTTATCGTGGTGCAAAAAAAGATACAACAACTGTAAAATTAGGCAGTCAGCAGTATTAAAACAGGAGGCAGCCCCTCCTGTTTTCTGTTGTGGATAAGTGAGGTGAAATTATGAAATTACCTTGTTGTTTAGAACATGTGGAACTAGCGTTAGATATTATTGTGGATGAATGTGAAGTGCCGCCGTTTATCCACACTGTGGATAATAAAGATAATGAGCAAAAAACGTGTGAATTTTGTCAAAATAAGGCGACATATGTTGTATCGAACACAGATTCCCACACAATATGTGGATGATGAATGTGGATATGTGGATAACTTTTGTGGATAACGTGTTTGTAAGGTGGGGAATATATGTGAATATCTTAATTATCTCAATCGGAAAATTAAAAGAAAAATATTTAAAACAAGGCATTGAAGAGTATTTAAAACGATTATCCGCCTATGCAAAAGTGGAGGTTGTTGAGTTACCAGATGAAAAAGCACCGGAAAATTTAAGTGAAGCAGAAATGTTAATTGTAAAAGAAAAAGAGGGCATACGTATATTGGATAAAATTTCAGATGATACGCATGTCATTGCGCTAGCTATTGAAGGTAAACAAAAATCATCAGAAGAATTTGCTGAAGGGCTAGATCGCCTTGCTACATATGGGAAGAGTAAAGTGGCATTTGTTATTGGAGGATCGCTTGGGTTAAGTCAAGAAGTGATGAAGCGCTCCAATGAGTCATTGTCTTTTTCAAAAATGACGCTGCCCCATCAGTTGATGCGATTGGTACTGTTAGAGCAGGTGTATAGAGCGTTTCGAATTAATCGTAATGAACCGTACCATAAGTAACTGAGGTTATTTCTTAAAGGCTCTTTTCGTAAACTTTGTTGCTATGAGCTATAAAAGTAAAAATCGGTACTTGGATTTTTACGATTTTAGCCTCTTATTTTCTATAAGTATGAAATCTACTTATTAGGGAAAAGAGCACGAAACCAATATTTAATAAGGGAATAAATGTATATTTGAAAAACAACAACCTGCGAAAACCGCCTTCTTAAAAGAAGGCCGAAGATTAATAAATTAACCAAAATTATGACTAGCTCTTACAATTGGGAGTTGGTCTTTTTTGTGCCATGTAAATGTTAAATAATGTCGTACATCATTTCCCTTTATGATTAGGCGGTGTTGTTCTAATTTTATACATATGGGAAGGGGATTATGGAATATTACACATAATCCCTATAGTAAATCAGGAGTCAAATTATTCAAGTAATTGGCATCTCCAACAGCGGTACGACTACCAATGGACACAGCCTGCCACATATCATCCGCCAAGTATAAGGATACGCATGGTTTATTCATTTTTACCCCCCTTTTTTTGCATCTCCATCTATTCCCCATACCTTTCGTAGTTCTGTTGGTATGAGAAACGGGGTATATTCATAATCGGTCATGGAAAGTGACTGACGCCTGAGCAATGCCAGCCCGAGCTGATTAGTCATACTTCCAAAAACACCTGAATAATCAGAATCAAGAAAACCCATTAGTTCTTTGAGTTTCATTAACTTTTGCCAATTGGAGCGGGGCACTTCCATCCAATCGGCAATTTCGTCCCCTACAATTTCTCGAATTAGAGCAGGAATAATGTTATCAAACATCTGGCCCGGAATTAGATCTGCATGATATTCAAGAAGAGCTTGAGTCATTTGAATTCCTTCGGGGGACGGACCATGATGCCTTCTTCCAATAGTTTCTTTTAATATTATTGATTGTTCCATGGTCTCTGGGATAATGTCCTCCCGAATTCCTAACATGGATCCTACGATTTTCCAAAAATACAGATAATCTTCGGCCTGTTTTTCTGTTATATTCATACCTAAACGACGAAGGCCATCAATGATAACACTAGAGAAGGTTAATAGAGTACCCAACAGATCCTCCTGACAAATGGGGATACCATTTTCTTTTTCGTCCCATCTACCGGTTTGTTGGACCAAGTGGCGAATAGCCGAATGCATTAAACGGACTTTTTGGATCGCTTTGATTCCTTGTCCTTCGGATTCAAGACCACCTGGTGCCATGACATGAAGGATGAATTGTCCTGTTTCAGCTATCCTGCGGTAGGCATTTTGACCTAAACGATAACTGAATGTAAGGACCTTAACACCTTTACGTGCTGCATAACAATACACAAGTGAGCCTGTTGCTAATAGTAAAGTGATAGCAATACCATGTTCCCGAAATAAGTCAGTTGCGTTCCTCATTCGGGCCCAGTCAACCCCTTCTGGACAATAAGCTGTATCTCTCAGCCAACTTTCGATGTTATCAGGGAGCTCTTCTGGATAAGACTGGTCATTGTTAATTAATTGTTTCAACAAAGAGTTTACTGCACCAACCTGACCATTTTTGAACAATTCTTTAATAATTCCATCCGGAATAGGGTCACCTTCCATCCGTAAACTCTCCATAAACTCGTCGGTATATAACATCTATTTCCCCCCTTAACTGTTTATTGTTTATATTCTAGTCAACCCGAAGAAGGACAAGAATATATTCAACGTTATATATATTCTATTTATACAAGTAATATGAAAATCTATAAATAATTAATAACATTGAAGGCAGTATGAATAAATATAGGCAATAATAGACTCTCGAAAATAATAGGCGGTGAATTGATATTAGGAAAACAGTCAAGCAAATCTAATTTTTAATGGAGATAATATGGTGAAGGACATAAAAAAGAGTGTTCAATGGAGATTTGACATCGAAAAAAATTAAATGAGAGGTTAAAAATGTTTGACGGGAAAAGAAAAAAGCAATGCTTCATTTGATTATTTTATTATTGGTGTACTGGTAAGCGGCTAGATTGGCGTATTAGTTGAATCTATTCTTACAGAACAGCTAGAAGGAAATTCTTTAAGGGTGGACTGTGGTATTTTTTATGCTTGAATATATAAATTGATTTTAATTTTTCGACATCTAAGTCGCCGCTATGCAAAATGCAACATGATCTACACTCGTTTTCTCTTTCTGTTTTCACTTCGCATGTGGCAGGAAAGACCCTGACGGCTTCTATGAATGGCCAGATGCCCTCGTCCCCCTCCTTAAAAAGAAAGGGATTTTTTTATTGGTAGTGATATAGAAGCTAAAAAATACCGAATAATAGATTGTTAGTTAGATAGATAATGGGTTATATTACATTTTATGGTCAAATATGTTAAAATAACTTGTGCGTTAATAAAGATAAAAGGTTCATATGTTAGGATGGGATTTTTTGAAAATGAAGGAGTGAAAGCATGACGAATAATTTACCCCTGCTGTCGATTGTTGTTCCTTGTTACAATGAGGAAGCGATGTTAGAGGAAACAACAAAAGAACTGACAAGGATTATGGATGATTTAGTTGCAAATAAAAAAATAAGTCATGAAAGCATCATTTTTTATGTAGATGATGGGAGTGCAGATAATACTTGGGGCATAATTGAAGAGAAAATAACAGTAAATCCATATGTTCAAGGATTAAAATTAAGTAGAAATTTTGGTCACCAAGGAGCATTAATCGCTGGTTTAGAATCAGCAAGAGAATTTTCAGATTGTGTGATTTCAATAGATGCTGACCTTCAAGATGATGTTAATGTTATCTATCAATTTATTGATAAGTATCAAGAAGGTTATGAAATCGTATACGGAGTTCGTGATAAAAGGGACACGGATACTAAATTTAAAAGAAATACCGCTTTGTGGTTTTACAGACTAATGGGAAAAATGGGTGTTAAGTTAGTACCCAATCATGCAGATTATCGTTTAATGAGCAAAAGGGCATTAGATGAATTTATAAAATACCAAGAAGAAAATTTATTTATTCGCGGAATCGTTCCTCTTTTAGGTTTTAAATCTACTAAAGTTTATTATGATCGTAAAGAAAGATTTGCTGGCGAATCTAAGTATCCGTTAAAGAAAATGATTGCATTTGCTTTCGATGGGCTTACCTCGTTTAGCGTGGCACCAATACGATTTGTTTCATATTTAGGGTTTTTGATGGTGTTGATCGGAATTGGAATTGCTTTTTATACAGTATTTGCAAAAGTGTTTTCATATACAATTAGTGGTTGGACTTCATTAATGTTATCTATTTGGATTGTCGGAGGCGTGCAATTATTAGCAATTGGAATTATTGGTGAATATATAGGGAAAATTTTCAAAGAAACAAAAGGACGCCCGAGATATACAATTGAAAGAAATAGCGTTCTTGAGAAGCAAAAAGAATACTTATCAGACTTGGTAAAAAGATAATAAAAAAATAGAAACTTGTAAAAAGCTTGATTGTCTAGCCTTATTCCTTTATGGACGCCCGCAAATTTTCTTGTATAAGAAGGTGCAGGCACATTGAATCATGGATGAAGAGAAACTACATCCTATGGGACGGACGAAACTTACGAGTATTTTCTAAAGGTTATTTTAGGCTTTGTCTAAACGAAATTCATCCCCATCTTACCGCTGGGCGATTGCCCGTCAAGCGTATGAAGATGGGGATGAACTTTGGAATACGTTAAATTTGACGGAGCATTTAAAGCGGATGTATGAGCTAATCATGAAATGTTCCCGGCTTGAATTAAATGAATGAGAGGAAGACTTAAAAGAAATGAAAAATTCAGCTAGGTTTAATGAGCTCAGGACAAATAAAAGATCATTTGAACAACTAAATATTTTCTTGTTTTTTTATTCCTTTATTATTATGTTGTTTTTTACAGAAACTTCTCCATTTTTTGTATTAAGCGAGTGGGTAGATTCGAATGCCTTTTTTACAGTTGGAAAAGGTATGGCTAATGGACTAGTACCCTATCAAGATCTTTTTGAACAAAAGGGGCCTTTGTTATATGGCTTGCATGCACTAGCTTATTTTGTTTCACATACAACGTTTTTTGGTGTATACATATTGGAAAGTCTTGCGATGTTTGCCAATATGGTTTTAGCATTTAAGATTTCACGTCTTTATTTGAATTGGATGCCTTCCGCTACTATAGCTATTTTTTTCCCGATATTAATATTAAATCAAAATGCCTTCCGTTTTGGGGATAGCGCTGAAGAGTTTTCGATTCCTTTCATAATGGCTCTTCTATATATAATATTTAAATATTATAAGTATGGCTCTGATTCTCTTTTTAAACGGTCAATTTTTCTTTTAAATGGGATTATGATCGGCTGTGTATTTTGGATTAAATTTACTCTTGTCGGAGCTTGGATTGGATTCTACCTCGCAATTTTGATCATTTGTATTTATGGTAAAAGATGGAAAGATTTAACGAATGCTATTGTTTACACGTTTGTGGGGTTAGTTCTTGCAAGTATTCCATGGTTGATCTATTTTGGTATGAATCATGCAATTCAAGATTTAATCGATGTGTATTTAAAATTTAATCTTGGTACTTATTCATCACAAGTTGGTACAACTGAAAAACTCATCAATTTTGCGTTTACTTTTGGGGATGCATCTAATGGCAATTTTGAAAGTAAAGTGATGATTCTTATTGGTTTGGTTGATTTTATGTTTACGTGGAAATATTTTAAAGACAAGAGCCAAAAATGGTTACTTTTAAGTACTGTCATTTTCTTAATAGTAGGGATATATATTGGAGGAAGAGGCTATCCATACTATTTCCTTCTTATAACTCCGCTAGGATTATTTGGATTAATAGCAATCGGTAATTTTATTCAAAATTCTAACATACAATCGCAGATTAAGTTGGATAAAAGTAAATGGTTTGCCCTGTCGATGATGGCAATAACAACAATTTTTCTTTGCTTTGGTTATAATTCAAATATGAAATCTTCCAAGCTATATCAGAAGGAGCCACTTGCACAAGAAAAATTTGCAAAAATCATGCATGAAGAACCGAATCCAACATTATTAAACTATGGTTTTTTAGATGGGGGATTTTACTTAGCGGCAGATATTGTACCGAATGTCCGCTATTTTGAAAGACAAAACATTAATTATGAGGAATATCCTGAAAATATGGATGAGCAAAATCGCTATATAAGAGAGAAAAAGGTTCAATTTGTTGTATTAAGGGTTGATCCAGCGACAAAGCCGAATCAGGTAAAAGTTCCTTACTTGAATCAAAATTACCATTTGGTTGCTGAGCAAGAGCAATTCTTGGAAGGATCACGAACTAAATATTTACTCTATAAGCAGAAAGATTAAATATTTGATAAGGATCTCCACATTGAACAATAGATTTACCTCTAAAACGAATGTTCTAAAAAAACCAGATGGAATGATATCACTAATAGATGGCTCCGGTATTGTGGTCTTACCCCTGTCAAGTGGACAGTAAAAGATTAGGTGTCTTCTCATTAAGCAGCCTTAGTTCTAAATTTAACAGGACTAAGGTTGTTTAATTTTTTTGGAATCGTTTGTTATTGTAATACCCCATCTCCTTTTTCGCAGCCAAGAGCTTTTTTAAGTATGCATTTTCTGCTTCTAATTGTTCTATTCTGTCATCTTGACTTGTTTTTATTGAATTTTGATTTGTTTGTCCAGATCTTCCTCGTTTTTCTTGTAGGCCAAGAATACCCTCGCTATTATAGTTTTTAATCCACCTGTCTATAACTGAATACGTAACTCCTAATTCTCTTCCAATTAATTTACTACCCATTCCTCTATGTAAGTACATTTCAATAGCTTTCATTTTAAAATCAACCGAAAAAGTTCTTCTTTTTTTCCATTAAATTAAAGGGAGAAGAGAAATCAATGAATCATTGTTTCTCTTCTTTTTTGTTTTGAGATTTGAAAGGGACAAAAAATTGAACCTGTTAAGATGATTGCTGAAAAGTTGACCATTAAATTTGAATATTAAATTAAACAGTCGTTGTGTTGATTTTGCTTACTTTATTTATTTTTACGATATTTATGGCAGTCAAAACATTGAGCAAAGGAGTTATCGCTGCATTGTTCTGAATTTCGTTCACATGGGTTAAAGGTAGGATTAGCTAGAACCTCATATGGTCCCATCATATCGTGATCTTCATGTTCAAGAATGTGGCAGTGCCACGGGTAGATTCCTGTAAATGGCCCAAAACGTACAATAATCCGGATAACTTCTCCGGGATTGGCACGAACAGTATCCTTCCACCCTTTCTCGCCTGGATCGGGTGGCATTGGCGGCCCGACTTTGAGGTTAGAACCATTTGGATCGCCAGTAAATACAGCACGATTCAAAATTTGAAAATTTACAAGATGCAAGTGAATCGGGTTAATGAATCTCTTTCATTCTCAAAGATGACATTACCACATCAATTGATGAGACTAGTGCTTTTAGAGCAAGTGTATCGTGCATTTCGGATTAATCGTGGGGAGCCTTACCATAAGTAAATGAGGTTTTATGTGTACGAAAGAGTTGAAAGAGACTGTCTCTGTAATAAACTGATGAGAAAAGATTTCTTATTTTACTTATCGTAATGCAAAAAAATTTTGTTTTAAAACCTTGCTAAACCTTTTGTATTCAAAGAGTGGTGGGGGAATATCTGGTAGGATTCTTCTGTCACTTTTTGTCCAATTTGCTTTTTTCTCAGTGGCATAATTTATAACAAAGCCTAATATTTCGGTTTCAGCCATTATTTTTGAGCGAGTTTCTTCATTCATTTGTTTCAATCCAGCTCTAATGTATTGATTGAATTTAAAACCCTGCTAGGGACTTGGCATATTCAAATGGGGTTGGAAGTATATAGGGTAGGATTCTTCTGTCACTTTTTGTCCAATTTGCTTTCTTTTCTGCAGCATAATTTCGTTGCACTTCCAACAACCAAATCTTGCACTTTTTATCTAATATGAGATCAATAGCAACATCACCGAAGTGTGCTTCTTCAGCATTCTCCATAACGTTTAAAATATTAATACATAATTGGGTAATTTCAACTATTTTTTGTTTAATTTGATCTTCACTCAAATGATAGATTTCCTTAAGAGCTACTTCTCCTGGTATAACTTTCTCTCTGTGACTTGAATTTGTTATTACACTTCCAACCTTTGCTACTCTCGTTTCCAAGCCTGAATATTTCCAGTTTTTAGTTTCATCTTTTTGGAGGTATAGTCGGAAGTCGATTTTTTTCCCAGAGTGGTTAGAAGGAATTTCCTGTTGAATAATATATTTTCTATTTTTCTTTATGCTTGAATTTAATCTCTCTTTTAAAGTCTCTATTGATTCAATAAGAACCTTATTTCCAGTGTTATATGATAATATATACCCTCTATCCGCTTTTTCTATATGAAAAATTCCCCTACCTCTACTTAATGAGGTAGGTTTCAAAAAGACGGATTCATATTTTGTAAGCATTTGAACCAAACTTTCTACCCCGTTATACTTTCTTGTAATAGGTAAATGCTCTCCTATATAAGGTATTTTGGATATTTTGTGCCAAAAAGAATATTTATTGCCATTTCGATATGGATAGTTAAATATATTTTTACCTATATGTTTTTTAAAGTGTCTATAAATGTTTGGCTTCATATTAGAACGATTGTAGATTGCACAAGGATAAGGAAAGGTGCCTTTCATGAATTTATTTGTAGTTGGTTCGTAATAATAGCCAGAAATCGTTTTATTAGATTGATTAATTGTTTTCCTATTAAAAATATATATTAACCCCTTAATCTTGTCATAATTTGAAAAACGTAACTTGACGATCTCTTGCATATTATTGTAGTACCCAGGTGTTAATAGAAAGCCAATAACTGGACCTAAGAATAAATGATTTTTATTAAAAAAGGAATCATATGGCAGTTCGGGTATAGATATGTTTTCGTTCAAATAGGATGAGAGTTTAATTTGATTAAGTTTTAGATTATTATCGATTTCAATCGTAAGTTCTTTTTTGAATTCACCAAAATTTAGTATGATGGAATTTGACTCAATGTTTAATCGTTTTAATGTTTCATCATTCAAATTAATATAAAGTGGATCAAGTTCCTTATCAATAAGGGCCGAACAGATAAAGTGTTCTGTCATAGCTTATCCAACTCCTTAATATTTTGTAATTATCATATTTAATATGATATCTTTTTGTGTAAAAAGATTACCATAATTTTAAAAAATTTCCTTATAACTACGTTGTTTTTGTTAAAATTTATGTTCGATCTAATATGTTTTAACGATAGCACTATGTTGCTTTTTGTACAGCCAATTTTGCTAGTAATAGAGTTGGGTCAACCATCTTCATGTCTGTTTTGAATAAATGAAACAATAATGGTATTTCAGTGCAACCACCTATAATCACGGAAATTCCGATTTCTTTATAGACATTTAAGATTCTGTTAAGATCTTTTAAATATTGATTAGATGAAATTTTTCCTAATTTAACATCTTTAATGGTGTTATCAATGATATTTTGTTCTTCTTTAATAGGAGTGATTATTTCATAAGGGGTATTATGAAATGCTTTTTGATATAATCCATCATTTATGGTTGTTTCAGTAGCGAGTAAAAGGATTTTTTTATTGGTAGAGTCTTTTTCTTCTAAAAACATTGATTCCACAGTGATTTCAATTATGCTATAGAACGGTATTTGAATGGTTGCTTTTATTTGTTCTAGCCATATATGTGCTGTGTTACAGGGCATAATAATGAAATCTGCACCTGCTTTTTCCAATAATATTGCAGATTTGATTAGCTCGGGTAATGGATACGAATGTTGCGTTCGAGGAGGGATTTTAGGGTTATTGTAGATAATAATGCGATGATGTTCTTGTTCTGTTTGTACAGGAGTGTTTAAAATAATTTTATGGAATAAGTCCAATGTTGCTGCTGGACCCATTCCTCCAAGAATTCCTATAGTTTTAGACATTTAATTCTATTTTCTCCTTTGTTAAACTTAATTAATTATCATTCTAGTAGTAATAATATGTTTATAGAAGAATTGTAGTGTGGACGTTATTTTTAATTATCGGTAACTATTTCCAATTCGTGGTTCTGCCAGCCAAAGGCATGAGATTACATGAGAATTTGCACCACGAATAAATGAAAGGATATATCTGAAAAAGAACCTCTTAACATTGTTACAAACAACGAAATTTAAATGCTAAATAAAAACCTCATTTAGACATACTAGGGGGAACCGTATCACAAGTAACGGCAAATTATAAGAAACAACGGGTAAATAAAAACTCAAATATCCGTTGTTTCTTTAGTTTAAATATAGAGATTTACCAAGCATTGTATAAACGAATTCCAATAAATACACGAATATCACATTTCGTTCTATTAAGGTAGAAACTTTTCTCGCATTAACAAGTGATTAAGAAAAATAATTATCATATTAAATCACCATAAATAAGAAAGGTATAGGGGTGGTAAAGAGTGACCATTGTTTTTTAAATCTGGCCCCAATCTACATGCTGACATAAAAAATAAAAGTTAGATTAGAATTCATAATTATTTTTGTTGCTTCTCTCTAGTAATAAATTTGGCATATTCCAGGGGATTGAGGTATGCTCGATCAATCGTTTTTTTATTATGTGCCCGTAATGTATTTTTTCCGGTTTTTACGTTACATTCTATGAACCATAAATGGCCTGTTTTATCTAGTCCAAAATCAATACCGATTTCACCAAAGGCACCGTAGGATAGTTCAATTTTCTCGTAAATATAGAGAAGAAGCTTCTCCAGCTGTTTTTTCAATTTTGTGGTTTCATCATCTGTATAACCCATCTTATTTTTGAAAAAATCATCGAATGGATAAATCGTCGATTGTGTACGGGTATTCGTAACAGGTGAATTTTTTGTACCTAATCGTATAGTATGCGCAACACATTCTAATTGCCCCTGTCCATTACGCTGTATCTCAGACCTTATGTCCGCAGTTCTATCATTTAATTGAATTAAGTCAATGGCTTTTTGCATAATAAATGGCTTGCCATTATAAAATAACTTAATTGCCTTAAATAGATCATTAAAATTTTTAAAAGTGGCCGTCTTTAAAGATGATTTACCAAAACGAGTGTATTCATAGCCCTCCGAGTTCATAGTTACGCACATAATTCCGATTCCATTATTTTTACTTAGGGCTTTAAGAAAAACTCTAGAGCTTTTTTTGAACATTCTCTTTAGATCTTTTTTGTTTTTACAGAATCTTGTTTCTGGTAAATGAGGTCGTAATTCTTCATATTGTCTTAATTGCTGATCAACATGCCATTTATCAAAACAGTGTTGGCTATTTATGCTGGGAATGCCCATTTCTTCAAATGTATTCCTAATTTTATCAACAATATTTCCCTTATTTAAATTGGATGACCTACGGTTATAGTAAACATCTGGAAATGGAAAGTCAGCTTGAGTCCATTTTTTTTCCTCTGTATCAAAAAAAGTCCCATTTATAAGCTTTTGTTCAAAATTCACATCTTTGTCCGAAAAAAAATATAAATTTGTATTTGCAATTTGGTTCATCTTTTGAAGTCTACCCTTTTTCTGTTTATTAAGTTTTCTATCGATGACACGCCTTTTCACATGTACACCTACGTAAGGTTTATTCTCATTTAAATCCATATTAAATTGACCTCCCCAATATAGATGTTCTATTGTATGCTTGCTTTTTTGGGAGGTATAATCATACAGCCCTTTTTATATAACTTTGTTACCCATTTTTATTATTGCATTGGGACGATTAATGACTAAAGAGAAATAAATTGTTTTGCAATTTCATTAATTTTATAAAAACCCTTCATTGGCCTTATCTTCTAGCTAATTTTTTACATACATATTTGTTTAGTCCTTGTTCAACTAAGGCTGGCTGATAGATGAATAGAATTCAATAAAAGTGATAAGGTTAGTATCGTCAATGGCACTAATCTTATTTAAAAAAGTAAAGAGTTTGGAACTATTTCCAAACTCTTTTTAGGTTTAACCCTTCTTGAATATAATCCCAAACTGAAACCGGACTTATTATCATCTGGTAAATTAGAACATAAGCTAGAAATCCCAATTTATTTTTTCTTATTTTTAAATCAAGATTTCTAAAAATTCGTTTTTGATATCGATACATAAAATAATTTTTTAATATGGTTAAAGGTAAGACAAATAATGTCGTAGCACCAACGATCCAATAGTATCCAAAAAACGCAAGAACAAGACCCGGTAATCAACAGAAAGTATACACTATATCCAATTAGCATAAGACAGTAGAATTAAACAAATATGCGATATTAAAACTGTTTTTCATTCAATAAATAAACTAGAGATTATGTTTTTATCAAAAAATGAAATGGTTATTTGGAAGAATTAGGGGATGGGGCATTTAATTTATTAAAGAGAATGAATTATAGAAGATAAGAGGTAGATCAAAACTAATAACCCCTATGATCTAGTTCACAAATATGTGAACTAGGCCATAGGAGCTGTAGGTTATATTTTATTTATTTCGCATTAACGGGCAGTAAGACCCCGATTGATTCAACTAACCAT
Organism: Bacillus sp. AFS018417; assembly: GCF_002560985.1. NCBI lineage: Bacteria > Bacillati > Bacillota > Bacilli > Caryophanales > Bacillaceae > Bacillus > Bacillus sp. AFS018417. The sequence continues at coordinate 106,680 of NZ_NTTM01000041.1, read as the reverse complement.
CAGCGGGGGATGAAGCCTCCCCACTGATGGAAGTTTCATTTTATCAGAGTTATTATTTTTTATTTCCAAAAGGTAGTCCAGATATGTAGCCAACTCCTCCAGTCTCCTGAATGCCTATGCCTTGTTTCATCGCTTCTTCTAATTTAGTTTTGTCGACGGCTGTAATTTGTTTGCCTTCAAGGTCTTCACCTGGATGCTGATAGTTGCTTAAGATATAACGGAAGCCGTTAGCATCGTCAACTGCTCTTAATCCTGTTGCTTCTGCGCCAGCAGGAACTGAAAGAATTCTTGATAGTTGCTTAGTTTTAACATTATAAGCCCATACAAAGTTATTTGTGTGCATAGAGCTGTCTTCTCCAATGAATAACGTGTTTAAATCGTTTGAGAAGGTTAGGTTATCAGGATTTGCTACTTTGTCTGGTGCAGCTGTATTTCCGTAGGCATCTGGAGTTTTCAAATCTTCTCCAACAATAAGTCCTTTCATACTAGCAGGTACGAATTCACTTTCGATGTGACGGCCGCTGTTATCTTTTTGTTCGCTGTTTAGGTCTATCTGCCAGGTTACGCCAGAATTAATAGCGGGTAGCTGAATATCGTCTTGAATACTGCCTTCTTGTTTTTGCATACTGCCATTTTGATAGGACATAGCGATATACGCTTTTTTATCTTTCTCATTAACAGCGAGGCCTTCCATTTTATTAAATTCAGATGTTGCACCTAATATAGCGCCATATCTGCGAGATTCTAAGAATGCAGCTGCTTTTTCCATTCCAGGTTTTACTTTAAGGTACTCGATGTTTTTATTTGCTGATGTTTTGACTGCCGTATAGCCAGCGGTAGGCTGAGTTGCTGTATCAAAAATATCACTGAACTTGACACCTTTATCAATAATAGCTTTTATTTCTTCATCAGTTGAATGACCCAGCTTAATCCATTCTAAGTTTCCTGCACCGCCATTTTCAGCACTTGTTTGTTTAAATTTAGCTGCGTATAGCGTTCCTGCAGAAAAATCTTTCTTTTTATCTGCCACATACATAAACATCATCGTATTTCCGCCATCATCACCAAATATTGCCGTTTTATCATCAGGTAAAACTTGCATCAATTCATGAGAAAATCTTCCTGTACTATAATGTTTGACAACGGAAGATTCTCCTTGTGCATTAACGGAGATTTCAGGAATCCAGCCATAAAAGTAAGGGTTTGCTTTAGATTTATCACCAAAGTAGTAGTTAGCAAAGTTTGTAACAGCTTTATACGAACTGGATGTAGGATCTTCGAATGAGCGTGCATCTGGTTCATATTCTTCTGAGCCAAGATGAGTGTTCCACTCTGTTGTAGTTCCATTACATGGATTCCAAAGACCATTTACGTTTGAAAAATCAATTTTTTTGGCGTTATTAACAGTTAGTTCGCCATTTTCTTTATTTTGATCAACTTGTGTAAGAGTCATAGATGCCGGTAGACCAGAAATTGACTTTCCTGCATTATCTATTGAATCATATTCATAATGAGAGATAATATAAGATTTTCCAGCGACCGTAATAAAACTATTGGAGTCAGGTGCATCAGATATAAAATAAGAAGGCTTGTCCGGAACACTTTTATCGACAATTGGATTCCCTTTCACGTCAATAGGGGTGCCCGCTGGGATCATTTCACCTTTATTTTTTACAATTTTATCTTTGGATAAAAATAGAGAGTTGTAATCAAGAGGCGTTTCTTTCACACTGCCGTCTTTATAGGTGATTTTCACCTTAGCCTCTGAATAAGTTTTGACCATGTTTTCAATAGTAGTTGGAGCTTTCATAGAAGTAAATTCTACGCGCTCTATTTGGTTGTGTTTTTGAGACTTAGAACTGTGATCAAAATCGGATGCAAAAGTCGGAATTGCAGCGGAAGCCATTATAGCCATAGAAAGACCAACTGAGACTGCTTTTTTCATAATGATTTGATTCCTCCTAAGATTTTAATAATTTTATTAAATCATTAAATTGTTAAGAGGATATTAAGAAATACTTTTTACTGTTGAGAATTTATTAAAATAATAATAAATTTATCGGAAAATTGGCAAGAAGACCCCACCTTCAATACCCTCTAAATATCGTCTCATTGCTCGTATTTTTTCTTTTGAAGAAAATTTAGCCATAAAAAACTACACCTCCAATTGTTAGAATATGTCTAACAATTGGGGTGCAGTTCAAATTAGGAATTCTTCATTTCATCCACTATTTTTTCTGCTAAACGTCGATACATATTACTCATGGTTACGAAAGATGTAAGCAATAAGAACTTCTCAAGATTTTCATTTTCGAAGATGGCTGCTTCTGCTTTCACTTCGTCTACTCGATTGTTTACATCATTTTTAAAGGTGTTGATATTTGTTTCTGTTAGATGGAGGTAACTTTTATAAAGAGCATCTAGTTCAAAATCGTCTTCGTGTACTAATTTTTCATTCATTTCAACTAATGAGCTTTTTATGTCGTTAATAGAAAGTGCCCCTTTTAACTGATAAATTAAACTAATTAAGATTATATGCTCTTTAGAGTATTTTTTATTTTTAATAGGAAAAAACAGTTTTCCTTTTGCATAGTTGTTAATCATGGTTTTCGTTAGTACTTTTTCATCTTCATTTCTAGTTGTCATGTTGTAGCTATTTTCAAATAGCTGAACGACTTGATCTACATATAAATCTACGTTAGGGATATCTTCAAGTGTAATTTTTTTTTCTAAATGTAATGTTTCTAGTAAATCTTTTATATTTTTCATATGAAATCCTCACTTTTATAGGAATGATGTAAATTTTTATATCGATATGCCCACCTCAAGGTTATGAGAAAACAAGGTGAGGGGTAGCTGCTGGCATGTGCTCGGTTGGTTCAACTAATTATCAGTGGGCGATAAAAAACTCTCACTGGTGGAAGTTTCACTTTATTAGTGATTATAACTTTCTGTGGTTATTCCTGTATGTTTAATTATAGTATTATGAAACAGATTTCTTGTAAATGTTGACCTTTAGAATTAATTACTATATAATCACATGTAGTTATTAAAACTACATGTGATTATATAGGGGGTCGTTAATGTGAATTCTTATGTGAGAGAACCGGTTAATGCATTTACGCATTTTGGAGGCGCAATTTTATCATTTGTCGCACTTCTTGCCATGTTAGTGAAAGTTTCTATAAACATGCCGTCTGTCACTACAATTTCAGCAGTCATTTTGTTTGGAGTGGGGATGATGATTCTCTACGCTGCATCCACTGTATACCACATGGTTGTTGCAAATGATCGTGTCATTTATTTTTTTAGAAAACTGGATCATTCCATGATTTTTGTTTTAATTGCAGGTACATATGCACCTTTTTGTTTAATTACGTTACAAGACGACAAAGGTTTGCTATTGTTCATATTGGTGTACGCAACTGCTGTGTGCGGAATTATTTTTAAAATGTTTTGGTTTAGTTGTCCTAGGTGGTTATCGACATCTGTTTATCTTTTAATGGGATGGCTGATTATATTCTTTTTTGCTCCATTATCAGAAAATCTCAGTGTAAATGGTCTCGTGTTATTGATATTAGGAGGGGTATTTTATACGATTGGTGGATTTATTTATGGTGCAAAACCGAAATGGTTGGAGTTTAAAAATATGGGCCATCATGAAATCTTTCATATTTTTGTGTTACTAGGTAGCCTTGCTCACTTTTTATGTGTTTACTTCTATGTAATTTAGTATTTGGATATAAATAAAAGTTAAGATGTGATAAGAAACTTTATAGCTTAATGAATTTTTGTATATAGAGTGTCGTATAGATGGATAAACTCACAAATATTGCATAGATAACTCCTATCCAAGGAAAAAAGATAGGAGTTTTTTCGTTAAAAAGGAGCCAGGAGTAATACCCTCACTGATAGAAGCGCCATCTGATTGTAATGATTTTATAAATAAAGGTATTTTGTGGGTTATATACTATTTTTTTTATCATTTATTTTTATGCCGAATGCTGTTATTATATTGATATCGTTTTCATAATGTATACTTTTCGTTTTGAAAGCGCTTGATTCAAAATTTATATGCACTTCAAATGTATTATCTGTTGCAAATTTTTCTAAAGACAAGCAGTTCCTCTGCTACATGTTATTGGAGAAGAGGGACTGCTTTTTATTGTTAAAACTATTAAAAAATGAATGTATGATGTAAGGAGGTATCGTTGTGAAAAACAGTTTTGTTTTTCACAAGAATATATATGGGTGATGTTGGATTATTGCTTTCCGGTGCAGTGCTCTTTTTAAATAGCCTTGTAATGCTAGGAAAAGCGGAAGAAAAGAGTATTGGTGTTTTTAATTTATTTGTAGGTGTACTGCAAATTATTATTCCTTTTTATTTAATTGTAGTGTCCGATCAAAGCAATTGGACAGTGTATTTATATGCGGCTACTTTTTTATTTGGTTTAACTTATTTATACGTAGGAGTTACTTTCATCGTAGGATTAAAAGGTGATGGATTAGGCTGGTTTTCTCTTTGGGTAGCAATTATTGCACTATTCTACATGGTTGTGGCTATTATACATTTTCAAGATATTGTTAATGCGTTAACTTGGTTAATGTGGGCGTTTCTATGGTTCTTATTCTTTATCTCTAATGTGCAGAAAAAGAATATCAATCATTATATTGGAAAAATAGCTTTTGTACAGTCATGGGTTACACTGACGTGCCCAGCGCTCCTCTCCTTGATAGGTGTATGGAAAAACTCTTATGTATATAACCTATGGATATATGTATCGATTCTTTCGATTATATATTTCTGTGTTTGTACGTTTAAATTGAAAGCTAATGTAAATGCTGCTCAAAAAAATATAGATGCACACACGAGTTATTAGTTAGTTGCTGATCCTCTCAAGGATTGATGAATGCGTCGATTATATAGGTGTTGGGCATCCTGAAAAAGCAGCTTAATAGTTGATAATAAAGCATTTCGTAAGAGGGAAAATAATAAATAACATTGACTTTTATAAAGAAAACAAGCTATTAATAGCTTGTTTTTTTATGTTACATTAATTTAGATACATATTGTTTAAAGAAAATTTAAATTTACCAGTAAAACTTTTTATTCAGTTTACAAGAATACGTTCTGAAAGTCCCATTTATATTGTAAAATGAGATTAGTACGAATTATAAGGACAGGAGAGATCAAGCTTCGATTATGCAAATGAAAAACCTGTTTCAAAGCAAAGGGTTTCAGAGGTTAGTTATATTAGGGTTACTTGTGCTCATATTATATGGGTTGAAAAGTATGTTTAACTTAATCTTAATTACATTTATTCTTACGTATTTAATGGACCGATTTCAAAAATTTATCTCTCGTAAACTGGACCATTTTTTACCGATTAATAGAAGAATAATTATTGCGTTTCTCTATATAACATTGGTTAGTGGGATTGTTATTACATTATACAAGTATTTACCAATTCTAATGATACAAATTACACAGCTCGTGTATCAGTTCAATATATTTGTACGAAATCCACCTGATAATGAGGTAATTAAATATTTAGTTTCTGCAATTGATCATATAGAGTTATCGAAGTATGTGAATCAAGGTGTTGACATCATTTATAGTTCATTAGCGAATATTGGGAAAGTAAGCTTGCAAATTTTACTTTCACTCATTTTAAGCTTATTTTTCTTGTTAGAAAAATCTCGGATTGTTGCATTTACAGTAAAGTTCAAAGAAAGTAAATTGGCTGTTTTTTATAATGAGATTGAGTATTTTGGAAAGAAATTCGCTCGCTCGTTTGGAAAAGTAATTGAGGCCCAATTCTTTATTGCTGTTATAAATTGTGTGTTATCTGTTATTGCCCTTTGGATTTTAGGTTTTCCGCAGTTGCTCGGGTTAGCTTTAATGATTTTCTTATTGGGTCTTATTCCTGTTGCAGGTGTAATTATATCACTGTTTCCGCTTTGTATAATTGCTTACAATATTGGGGGCACTGTATATGTACTATACATTTTAATTATTGTGGCAGTCATTCATGCGATTGAAAGTTATTTCTTAAATCCAAAATTTATGTCAGTTAAAACGAATCTACCTATTTTTTATACATTTATGATTTTAATTTTCTCTGAACATTTCTTAGGAGTTTGGGGATTAATTATAGGGATTCCGATCTTTATGTTTTTATTAGATGTGTTAGAAGTAACAAGTGATGAGAAAGAAGAAATGGTGAACAAGAAATAAAAAGCATCTATTTTGATGCTTTTTTATTTATAACTTACATTTTTGTATGCCATACTGTAAGAAAAGATAGTGGGGTGAAGAAGTGGCTGTAAACGAAAAATATGAATTTGCAACATTTGCCGGAGGGTGTTTTTGGTGCATGGTGTCGCCATTTGAAGAGATGGATGGCATTATGAAGGTTGTATCTGGATACACAGGTGGACATAAGGAAAATCCAACGTATAAAGAAGTTTGCTCAGAGACAACAGGGCATTATGAAGCGGTACAAATTACTTTTGATCCAGAGCGTATGCCGTATGAGCAATTACTTCACTTATATTGGCAACAAATTGACCCAACTGATGCTGGAGGTCAATTTCATGATCGCGGACAATCGTATGAAACAGTCATTTTTTATCATAGTGAAGAGCAACGCGAGGCGGCAGAAGCGTCTAAACGTGAATTAGAAGAAAGTGGACGATTTTTGAAGCCGATTGTCACAAAAATTTTACCGGCTGCAGCATTCTATCCTGCAGAAGAATACCATCAAAGCTATCATGAGAAAAATTCGTTTCGATATGCGTTATATCGTCAAGGCTCGGGACGTGATGCGTTTATCAAAAAATATTGGCCAAAGGATAATACTCATCTAAAAGAAAAACTCACAGAAGTGCAATTTTATGTTACACAAGAAAATGGAACAGAACCACCATTTCAAAATAAATATTGGGATTATAAAGAAGAAGGTATTTACGTTGATATCGTTTCAGGAGAGCCTTTATTTAGTTCTTTAGATAAATTTGATAGCGGTTGTGGGTGGCCTAGTTTTACGAAGCCGATGTTATCAGCAAGTATAAAAGAAAAAATAGATGTGAGCCATAATATGACGAGAACGGAAGTACGTAGTAAAGATGCAGATTCTCATTTGGGACACGTATTTCCAGATGGGCCGGGACCTAATGGTTTACGCTATTGTATTAATTCTGCTGCACTTCGTTTTATCCCTAAAGCGGATTTAGAGAAAGAAGGATACGGAGATTTTCTCATCTTGTTTAGACGCTAAAAAATATAACAGCCTGTTCCGCTTATTTCATTTTTGGAACAGGCTGTTATTACGTTATTTTTATTTCATGTATAAACCGTTTCATTTAATTAAGTTTTACACTTTTTATAGAAATGGTAATCGTGTGAGTTTTTTCATATATTGATGAATCACATAGATTCCATAGCTTTGAATAATAAAGAAGCTTGGAATGATAAAATATCGATATCTTGTCTGTATTTCTATTAAAAAGTGAATAGATATATATCCAATAATAAGTAATAGGAATAATGTATACTGAAGGTTTTTCTGCTTTGTGAAAAGAAGGTATAATAATCCAATCATACCAAATAGCATGGTTGCAATATAAATATACTTTTCATATTCCATGGCTGTATCAGCTAATTCTTTTTTATTTAATTGATTTAAGCTCCAGTAACCGGCGGAATCAAGACCTCCCCACATATAGGAAAATTTATCTCCAAAGAGTGTGAATAGCTTTTCTTTATCTGCAATTCGCTCTTTAATGAGTTTCATTTCTAATTCTTTTCTTTCTTCACCTATTTCTAGACTCATGATTTGTTCAGCATCGGATGTTGAATATAATCCTGTTGTTTCGTGGTTAAGTCCTACGACAAATTTCCAAAGGGGATCACGATTAGATAAAGGATACTGTGTAACTCCTGTAGCAATGAATGCAGAGCTCACGAGATAATGGACAGCATAAAAGACAAAAAGAATACCAATAAGTTTCTTTGTTGTAGTAACCATTGATTTCTTATCTTTCCCAAGAAACCCGTGAAGGAATAGATAAATAATAACTGCTAATAAAATAAAGCTACCTAGAGGACGTGTTATATCACCAAGCGCTAGTGTAATCCCTACAAAGATCCAAGTATATTTACTATAGAATCTTTTTGACACTAATAAATAGAACCCTAAATAAAATAAAAATGTTGCAAGGTGGTCATTAGTTAAGACAGAGCTCATCATAATGCTTGGAATAAAAAAAGCATATAATAGTCCAGCTATACGCCCAGTCCACTCATTAAAAATGTTGTTTGTAATACTATATATACATATGGTAGTTCCTGTACAATAAAGGACATTTAACAACTTCAAGATGAATATATGGTTACCGAATACATTGATGATAAAAGCTTGATACATCGTAAATCCAAGTTGATATACCCATGCTGTATAGTAGGGAGAACTTGAAAAACTATAGTCACCGTGAGCAGCTTGTACAGCACTCCTATACATTAATGCAAAGTCAGATTCAATTGGTGTTGGGACTTTTAGAATCCAAATGAACCGAAGGGTAAACGTGCAAAGTATTAACAAAATAATAAAGGCAGTTTTAGAAAGATATTTATTACAAAGGTAAGTTAGTAATATCAGCAAAATCATAATGATAATTACAATTGGGCCGCTAATAAGTGTTCGAACACTTAGAGTTTCTTTAACAGTTAAATAAGAGCTCCAAATAGTAAAAGCAAAGATAAGTAAGCATAAAAACACGAGGCATTTTGCTAACAATGAATTTAAACGATTCCATTGTAGGGTTAACATGGCTTATTACACTCCTTGTTTTTATTAATTTTCAAGGTGAAGTATAGTAATAATTTATGTATTTAGATGGGAATAAAGCGCACTCTTCATAAGAATGCAATTTTTTAAACAAGGTAAAATGTTTTTCCTAAAGAAGAAATAATGAAATATGCCTCTTGTCTTAGACAAGAGGCATATTTTTATCCCGCATTAACGGGCAGTAAGACCCCCACTGATGGAAGTTTCACTTTATTGATGAGCAGCTTTTTCCGCCCATTCCTCTACGTTCCAAACTTTTGTAATCCAACCTTCATAAAAGTCTGGTTCGTGGCAAACAAGAACGATTGTCCCTTTATAGGCTTTCATAGCGCGCTGTAATTCATCTTTTGCTGTTACGTCAAGGTGATTTGTTGGCTCGTCAAATAATAGCCAGTTACTTTCTGTTGCCATTAATTTGCATAAACGAACTTTTGCTTGCTCACCACCACTTAGTTGGCTCAATGGACGAGAAATATGCTCATTTTTTAAACCGCATTTCGCAAGCATTGCACGTACTTGATGTTGGTCTAAGTGTGGGAACGCATTCCATACATCATCAATTGGTGTAATATTTTCTGCTTTTACTTCTTGTTCAAAATAAGCTGGCTCTAAGAAATCACCAAGGCTTGTTTTTCCGCTTAGCGGTTTAATTTTTCCAAGAATCGTTTTGAGTAATGTTGATTTTCCGACACCATTACATCCGACAATGGCAATTTTCTCACCACGTTCAATTGTCATTGTTAATTTCGGTAATAGAGGGTGTGTATAGCCAATTTCTACATCTTCTCCTTCGAAGACAAAGCGGCTGCTTGCACGGCACTCTTTAAAAGAAAACTCAGGTTTCATAGCAGTTTCTGGACGATCAATACGCTCCATACGCTCCAACTGCTTTTGACGGCTTTTTGCACGTCCTGTCGTTGAGTAACGCGCTTTATTTCGTGCGATAAAATCTTCTTGCTGTTTAATGAACTCTTGTTGTTTTTGATATGCTTGTAAATGTTGATTTTTGTTGATTTCTGCTAGTTCTAAGAACTTTTCATATGTTGCTGTGTAGCGTGTCATTTTTGAGAATTCCAGATGGAAAATAACATTGACACATTTGTTCATAAATTCTGTATCATGGGAAATTAAAAGGAACGCATGTGGATATTCCTTTAAATAGTTTGCTAACCATTGAATGTGTTCAACGTCTAAATAGTTGGTCGGCTCATCGAGTAATAGCACTTCTGGTTGCTCAAGTAATAGTTTAGCAAGCAATACTTTCGTACGTTGTCCACCACTTAATGCTGAAACATCACGATCTAAACCAATTGCATCAATTCCAAGACCGCGTGCTGCTTCTTCAATTTTAATATCTAATAAATAGAAACCGCCTGCTTCAAGTGCATCTTGCGCTTCTGCCATCTGTTCAAGTAGTACTTCTAATTCTTCTGGTGATGCCGTTGCCATTTTTTCAGTAATTGTATTTAACTCTTTTTCTTTCTCAAATAACGGTAAGAATGCATCTGTTAATACGTCACGAATAGTTCTTCCAGGCGTTAAAATTGTGTGCTGGTCTAAATATCCGTAATGCGTACCTGGTGTCCATTCTACACGTCCTTGATCATGAATAAGTTGCCCTGTAATAATATTCATAAATGTTGATTTACCAACGCCGTTTGCGCCGACTAAGCCAACATGTTCTCCTGCTAATAAACGCATTGATACATCTTTAAATAATGTACGATCGCCAAAGGTATGCCCTAGGTTTTCAACTGTTAATAAGCTCATAGTGTCCTCCGCCCTGTTTGAAATAGTATCTTGAATCATGATACTAAATTCTTAAATATAAAGCTATCTTTAAATTATCACGTATTCCTTATGAATGGGATATGTAACTTTATGGGAAAAAGTTATGTTTGTACTCAGGAAGAATATGAATTGTTGTAACTATCGATTTACCTTACAATAATGTAATTTTTTTGTAAGATAAATCGATAGTTGATTCCTTTTATATATTATACACTTTCGTTAACAAGGCCTTATGAACATATAGATGAATAAATATAATGATAAATACGATGATGCGTGCTTTATACCAAGATGATAAATTGTCATTATTTTATTCATCACTTGTTTAGAGATTATAAAAAATCTCCTTGTTTTTTTGTAAGTTAAAACCCTATAAAGAAAAAGCAACTGTCCAACGAAGGATCAGTTGCTTTTTCTTTTATCACGCTATTCGCGGGCAGTAGGACCTCCACCTCAAGATTGAGAGAGAAGTGCAGTAGATAGGTGGGGGCTAACTGTCCCGTAAAAGCCCGATTGGCTCGACTAACCATCAGTGGGGATAAAGAAACTCCTCACCGATGGAAGTTTCACTTTATTTAAAGTACCCTCTGACAATTCCTTTTAAGCGATTTGCATGGAATTTTCGTTTATCGTTAGAGATGTTTTGCATCGTACGGAATGTAGCAGCAGCAATGGCACGTACAAAGTAAGGGAATCCGTAATGCAAGCGAATGACTCTGCCGAAACCTCCAGCATAGGAAATTGCTCTTTTCAATGATTGCTCATTAATGACTTCTTCTTTTACAGGATGATATACGAAAAGGTCTTTCTTAAATACACCTGTATATCCATTCTTCATACCGCGAAGTACGAAGTCAGTTTCTTCACCGGCTCCATAAATCGTTCCTGATCCAACTCCTAAGTCTTCATCAAATGTGCCTACATCTTGTACAAATTGTTTCGTGAAGAATAGTGCAAAGGAAGGTCCCATGAAGCCATATTTGTTATTTAAAATGATGTCTGTTTCTGGTGCGTGTATTAAAGAGCCTGTCCCTTCTACATTTGTTGTATTGGTAGAGACAAAGTGAATATCTTTGTCTCTACCAAACGTTTCTTGGATGCTTTCTAATACATTTGTTTCGTAAATACAATCGTCATCTGGAAAAGCAATAATATCGCCGTCAATTACTTTTAATCCTGTGTTACGTGCACGAGATAGACCTTTAATTGGTGTGTATATATAGTTGATTGGGAATTTTTCTTTATAATCTTCAAATAAATCAGAGATTGGTATATCATTTTGATCAACTACGATGAGTTCAAAGTTTTTGTATGTTTGTTTTTCTAGCGATGTTAGTAAATCTATAATATCATCACGTCTGCCGCAAGTGGCCATGATTAAAGAGAATTTCAATCGTAACAGCTCCTTTAAGAAGTTTCGTTAGCAGGAGGATTGAGGAAAAGATGTAGTATCCTTTCCTCATGTGTATTACGCTTTTTTAAATTTTAATTTTATTTTATTTAAAAACATAAAGAGAATTTCATCCTTTGTTACCAATAAGATAAGAGCGTAAGCAAATATATTTACTGAAATTGTGATAAAAGCAAATGATAGCGTGTTTTTGAAATACATCTTTACAATAAATGTTAATGGAATAAACGTTAGTGAGTAAAGTAAATATTTTAATTTGCTCATATCAAACAATGTGTAATTTACTTTTAATTTTTTCTTTACATACATATATTCCAAAACAATCAATAAGCAGTTTGCAATTGTTGTTGTGAAAATAGCAGTTGCTGGTGTGAAGACATGAAAGATAATTAATAAAATATCTAATACAAGGTTTGTGAAACCGCATATGAATAAAAAGCGAACTAAAATATGTTCTTTCTTCTTCACATAAATAATTTGGTTCGATAGAATTGACTCGATTCCTACGGAAACCATATATAGAGCAAAAATAGATAATGTATTCCCAGCAGGTGCAAATTCGGATCCGCCGTAAATAATAACGGCAGCATGAGAAATTAAAATTAGGCCAACAGCAGCAGGGAAGAGTGTAATAAAGTATACCTTTGAAATCTTATTTAATAATGTTTCATACTCTTTTTCATCAGCATTTCCTGATAAATAGGATAGTCTTGGAATGGTAACTTGAATTACGCTGACCATTAGTGTATTAACAATGGTCATCATTTGAAAGGCCATTACATAGAATGCCACATATTCTGCACCTAAATATTCTCCAAGTAAGAAACGGTCTAATTGTGTATACAAGATACTTGTATTTGAGAAAATAACAACTGCTAGTAATGGTTTTAAGTGCGGAACGATTGTAATATTAGAGAAATCAAATTTTATTTTCCGCTTAATGTATATAAAGCTAGTAAAATGATTTAAAAATGTTGAAAGAGCTAATAGTGCTGCAAATTGTTTATAGTCGTTTGCATTATGAACGATTATAAATAATAGCACAACGTAAGTTAATCTAACACAAATGGTTTTTATAGCAATAAAATCATAGTTTTCATGAGCCTCATTTACCCATTCTACGTAGAACATATTCGAAATGAAGTTAAATCCGAAAATAACTAATACCGGGAATATTTTTTCATTGCCATAGCCGATGTAACTAAATATTAAAAAGGTTGAAAGAGCAAATAAGCTTGTCATTAAATTAATAAGGTAAAGGTTTGTGAAAAGTTGACTTACCTTTTTTTTATCATTTTTTATTAAGCTCATTTCTCGTAATCCATATTGATAAATACCAAATACAGCAAAAATGAAGAAGTAATTAAAAATCGTATCAGCAAAGTTAACAGTTCCCATTGATTGTGCTCCAAGCGCTCGGTAAGCGTATGGTCCAACGAGTAAGGGGAGAATAATGTTAAAGACATTCAGTGCAATCTTATACAAAATGTTTTTAAATAGTGATTTTTGCATAACTAGATCCTTCTATACATAATTTTATGGAGTTTATGATTCGTGCTTTATCTATTACACATTTCGTAATTATACGATTTATCTTATGTTGTGGGCAAATTTTTTTAAAAGCCCCAGCTAACTTATAAGTAACCTTATCAGTGTAACGCACGTAAACTTTGTAAAGCAACTTATGGAAATAATCATTGATGAAAACGGATTTTAAATGTCATATTAAAGATTAAGAAGAAGTATGAGAAACCACCATCCTAATAGAGGATGGTGGTTTCTTTAATTATGCATTCCACGGTTTTTGGATGGTTAGTACTTCTGCCATTTCTTTACTTTTTAGTCGGTTCAGTTTTCGTTTTTCTGCACGTTCTGCACCTGTATTATATAACCATTGCTCTTCTTCTGTTTCAGCAATTAAACCTGGTACAGAGGATGGTTTTCCGTCCTCTAATGCCACGAAAGTAATGAAGCAAGTAGCAGCAATGCGGCGTTCACCGCCTAATAAATCCTCTGCAACGACTTTTACGAATACTTCCATAGAAGATCTTCCTGTATAACAAACGAATGCTTCATAGCAAACAGAATCAGTTTGATGAATTGGTGTTAAAAAGTCAACAGAATCGATAGAAGCTGTCACACAGTGTTTACGACTATGACGTGCAGCTGCGATAGAAGCAATGCTATCAATTTCTGCTAATAATTTTCCGCCAAATAATGTTTGATGGTTATTTAAGTCATTCGGAAAAACACGTGTTGTTTTTATCGCCTTGGATTCTCTCATAAATTTCTTTTCCATATTATCTACTCCTGTTTGTTTTGTTCTAATGATATCCATAAGAACTCGATTTGTTCTGTTCATTATTTATAGTAATTAATGAACAGAAGTTTCACTCCATATAGATTGTAGTGTAAAAGAGATTTCGCTTACATTGCAAGGAGAATATGTGATGTTACTAGCTTTGTCATAGAAATAGGCTACCAGCACTCCTTTTATTCATGATAAAATCATCTTGTTAAAAATATAAAGTTAAAGGGAATAGATATCCTTTAACAAAGAGAAAAAGAGGTGCAATGCAATAGAATTATGAGTAATGTACAGATAGGCTTTCATTCTTTTTTTAACAAGATAGTAGTTGGACTCATGTTCCTCTTTTTTTTATATTCATTTTGGTATTCTTTTGAAGAGGTAAGCAATATTTTTGATATAAACTCTTCTAGTTTAGTGATTGTGTTAGGTGTTTGTATCATTTTAATTTTGCTGGCTACATCTATTTTACAATATCGATTTACGAGTAAACAATTTATTATTTTTCTTATTTCAATTACTGTGGTACTTCGCTTTCTATCAATTGTGTCGATGGGAGCCCCACTTGAAGGTAACGCGAAGGTGATATATGAGGCCGCTAAGCAAATTGGGCAAGGGAATACTAGTTTTAGCGGACTAGAAAATCTTGTACAATTACCTTTTATTATGTATGAATCCTTTTTTATTCGTTTTTTTGGAGATGCAATGTTTGTATTAAAGATATGTAATATCTTATATTGCGGGGCTACAGCCTTTTTTATTTACAAGCTTGCTTCTACGCTATTTCATGAAGAATGCGGCCGAATTGCAGCTATGTTGTATGCTTTGTATATTCCTAATATTGTACTTTGTTCCGTGTTAACGAATGAACATTTAGCAACATGTTTATTTTATTTTGCATGTTACTTACTTATACATAAAGGTTTAAGTCACTCGTATATGTGGGGAGTGGCTGCTGCTTTATTTGCTTTTAGTAATATGATTCGTCCATTAGGTTTATTTTTGATTATAGTCCTTGTTATGTACCTTGTAGTGGTGGAAGTTTTGCAAAGTGCAGAACGAAAAAAAATGCTTTTTAAAATAGTAGGTGTATGCGTTATATTTTATGGTGTCCATTACGGAGTAAGTTACGCGTTGGCAAAATCAAATAGTTTACAATATACATTTACAAATGATCAGTATGTTCAATCTGTATTAGTAGGAGGAAATGAAAAAACAACAGAACAAGAGAAGAAAGAGAAAAAAGAGTATACTGTGGATTTTATAAATAAAAAGTTGAAAGCAATAGAGATGGATCAGTTTACCTCTATTCAAATGAGTTTAGGGAAATTTCAGAAACAAGGAATACAAAACACTCTTATAAAGGGTGGGTACCTTATATATATAATGATTACAATATTTGCAGCAATTGCTATGTTACATCTTCTATTTCAAAAACCGGGAAATGAAAGTTATATGCTGCTTCTATTCATTACAGGAGGCTATTTATTTACAAGATTTATGGATATGCGTATTGTATATGATGGCATACTAGTCCCTAGTTTATTGATATTACAAAGCTATGGGATATATATAGTATATCAATATTGTCAAAAGCTGTTTTTTAAAAAATAAAAGAATCCTCTAAGTAGGATTCTTTTTTCATCTTTAAAAATGCTTAGCATGATTGTTCCTCCTGTATATGTTTATCCTGCTATCTCTAGACAATAAGCCCCTACCTCAAAATTTAAAGGCGAAATCCCTTGTTGGTAGAAGTTTTACCTTATAAAATGTTTGGCATTTTATTTATTATAGATTTTCTTTAAATTCTTATATTTAATTTAAGTGATTATAATAACATAAAGAAAGAGAATTCTTCCGAGAATTCCCTTTTGTATGAAAATAGATCAATGACCTTTATTCATTTTTGCATGTGTCTTAAAAAAGACTGGGAAATGTACATTATAGATAAAAGTTACAACACGTATAGTAAATGTCACAA
Organism: Bacillus sp. AFS018417; assembly: GCF_002560985.1. Lineage (NCBI taxonomy): Bacteria > Bacillati > Bacillota > Bacilli > Caryophanales > Bacillaceae > Bacillus > Bacillus sp. AFS018417. The sequence goes on along the minus strand of NZ_NTTM01000041.1, from coordinate 90,340 downwards.
GTAAACAAATATAGAAAGCTAATACGTGTGATCCCATTTCATACGTAATAAGAAAGCTAATTGCACCTAGAATGGAGGCAATTGCATAAATTTCTTTACGAAAGACATATGGGATATCTTGAGCACAAATATCGCGTAAAATTCCACCGCCAATACCTGTAATTACTCCCATAGAAACAACTAAGAAAGAAGCAGTCATATGATGGGTAATGGCTGCATTTGCACCGATTGCAGTAAATACGCCTAAACCAACAGCGTCTGAGAGCATAATAACAACTTGTAATTTATGAATTCTTTCAAAAAACATACAAGTAAATAATGCGGCTAAGATACTAATGAAAAAGTAAATGGGTTGAACAAATGCAACTGGAGGTAAGTTTCCAATCATAACATCGCGAATTATCCCGCCGCCAAGTGCAGTTGCTACAGATAAACAAAGGACACCAAATAAATCAAGTTCTTTTTTCAAGCCTACTAATGTACCAGAAATGGCAGCTGCGATAATACCGAGAAATGTAAATACATCAATTAAAAACATTGCTCCAATCCCTTCCTTCTAAAGATGTTCCAAGGAAAGAATATACACTAAAGTTATGAAAATAACAATTACTGTTTCGCTACATGTAAAAAAAGTGAAAGAATAAGGAAAGAAAGCGTTTGAAAATGCTATTTGAGAGTGAATAAATTATAAAGTGAAACTTCCCTCAGTGGGGGTCTTACCGCCCGTTAATGCGGGATAAAAATGAGGTTTTTAAAGATTTTAGTATTCAATTAAAATACCACTTAGTCAATTGAGGACTTATGCTATAATAAGTATTTGGAACGAGTTACGATACTTACAATATTTATCGGAGGCAAAGATGTTAAATAACAATAGTTTAGGTTATAAATTCGAGAGCTTTCTATTGATTTTTATTATATTACAACCAATTATAGACTTGCTTACATCATTTTGTATTTTAGTGCTCAAAATTGATGCAACGGTTGGAGTGATATCGCGTTTCTTTGTTATGGCTCTTGCTGGTATTTATATTCTCATGCAAGCCCGTGTTAGAGAAAACCGAAAATATATTATATATTTACTTGGACTAGGAATTGTCCTTGGATTAGGATTTTTAAATAATAAAATGATTAAGAATCCGATGTTACAAGGAGAAGAGATTAAGTTTATCGCAAAGACGTTATACCCATTTGTCATGATAAGCTGTTATATTCTAGTATTTAAGTCATTAAAAATGAAAGAAACGATGCATACAAAGATGAGAAATTATGTAGCGTATGCAGCTTTAATTATAAATGTGGTTATGGTTGTATCTATCGCAACGGGAACAGATTCTAATAGTTATGAATATTTTAAAGAAGGTTCACGTGGCTGGTTTTTTGCAGGGAATGAACTTGGATCGGTTTTAGCAATAATATGTCCAATTGTTGTTTTGTATTCTATTGAAAAAACAACAAGCTTGGCAAAGAGCTATTTTTGGATTCCGTCTCTTTTAATAATATTTTCATTATTTGCAGTTGGTACAAAAGTAGGAGCGGGAGCTATTTTCTGTACAGTTGCTATTGCTATTTTTATGTGCTTTATACAAGCATTTTTACAACGGAAAGAGCATAATAAAAAGCCATATTTGTTAAATGGTTTGATTGCAACAGTTATATTTGTAGGAGTATTGGGGTATTTTCCGTTCTCGCCAATATATAAAAATACAAGTATTCATGTTCAAGTTTTTGAAAAAGTACAACGGGAGAAAAAACAACAGAATAAACCTGTTACACCAGAGGATATTAAAAAAGAGAAAGAAGAAGAGAAACAGGCTGAGACACAATCTCTCATTTTCAGTGGACGTGAATTATTTACACAGATGTATAAAGACTTTTATAAACAAGCGCCTATGTCTCAGAAGTTACTTGGTATGGGGTATGGTGGTAACTTTAAAGATGCCCCAAAATTAATTGAAAGAGATTTCCATGATTGGTTTTACACATTTGGAATTATCGGTTTCATTTTCCTTATGATTCCATTTGTGTATTATGGTTTGAGAATCCTAATGGTATTTATAACAAGGTTTCGTGATATGTTTACAGTTAAGTATGCGTTGTTAGCTGCGGGTCTTTTGTTAGCATTAGGAATTGCTTTTACAGCAGGTCACGTATTAACGGCACCAGGGGTAAGTATTTACTTTGCTGTATTATTGGCATATTTAATCGTAGATTTAGAAATAGAATGATGGGGAAATAAAAGCTAGCATTATGTTAGCTTTTATTTTTTGTTATAGTAAAACAAAGGAAAAATATATTAACGGAGGAAGAAAAAGATGAAAGTGTTACATATGAATGCTGGAGCAGAAACAGGTGGCGGAAAAACGCATATTATTTCACTTTTGTCACAATTTCCGAAAGATGAAGTAGAATTAGCAGTATTTGAAGAAGGTCCAATTGCAAGCGAAGCGAGAGCGTTAGGGATAAAGGTACACGTTTTTTCACAATCATCTCGCTATGATATATCTATTCTCTCAAAAATACGTTCTTTTATTAATGAAGAACGTTTTGATATCGTTCATACACATGGAGCAAGAGCAAACTTTTATCTTTCTCTATTAAAAAGAAAGATAAGTGCCAAATGGGTCACAACAGTTCACAGTGATCCGACACTGGATTTTATGAAACGTGGTTTAAAAGGATGGATTTTTACAAAGTTAAATTTACGTTCGTTTAAGAAGATTGATTTGTTTTTTGCAATTACAGAACGTTTTAAGAGAAATACGGTAACACTAGGTGTACCAGAGGATAAAATTTGTACAATCTATAATGGTATTGAATATGATCTTACACCAGCAAAGCCTTATAACTTAGAGGAACAATTCGGTATACAAGCAGACGTATTTACAGCGATTCAAGTAGCGCGTCTTCACCCTGTTAAAGGGCATGAAATATTATTTGAGGCATTACAAAATACGGAGATTCCAAATATAAAAGTATTGTTACTTGGCGATGGTCCGATTGAGAATGAGCTAAAAGAAATGGTAAAACAAAAAGGAATAGAAGATAAAGTACTATTTTTAGGACATCGTCAAGATGTAAAAGAATTATATGCATCGGCACATATTAACTTACTTACATCACATAGTGAAAGTTTCTCACTTGTTTTATTAGAAGCGGCAAATCAACGTTTAACTTCTATTGCTACAGATGTTGGTGATATGTCAAAGCTCATTGTCGATGAGACATATGGCTGGATCATTCCAACTGGCGATGCTGCGGCTCTTGCTCATGCATTAGAGGAAGCATATGAAAAATGGAAGAATGGTGAATTGGCGGAAATGGGTGAGCGTTTATATATGCATGCGTCTTCTCACTTTTCTTTACGAAAGGTGTATGAAGATACGCATAAAGCGTATGAAAAGCTTTTATCGGAGTAACTATTATACTAAATTAGGAAAGTTAGACTACCCGTAAAAGCCCGATTGGTTCAACTAACCATTAGTGAGAAGCGAGTTCACTGATGGTTAGTTGAACCTTATAGAAATAGAAAAGATATTTGAAATAGAGAGGATTTTAAATATGGCAGTGCAAACAATTGATATTTTAGGCGTGCCCTTCTCAACGATGACAATGGAAGAAACGATTCGATATATGCTGCAGCAGCTAGAAAAGGAACAAGAGAATACATTCCAAGTTGTAACGGCAAACCCTGAAATTGTGATGTGTGCAAAAAAAGATGCTAAATTCCATGAAACGCTTCTTCAGGCAGATATTATTACACCGGATGGAATTGGCGTAGTAAAGGCAAGCGGTATGCTAGGTACACCGTTAAAAGAGCGTGTAGCAGGTTTTGATTTGATGAGTGATTTATTTAAAACATTATCACAAGAGAAGAAATCGGTATCTGTCTTTTTACTTGGAGCAAAGCCGCATGTTGTAGAAAAAGCTGCTCAAACTTTAACAGAAAGATATGAAGCGCTATCCATTGCAGGTACACAAGATGGATATTTTAAACAAGAGCAGGAAGAAGAAATTATTGCACGTATTCAAGAAGCGCAGCCAGATATTTTGCTTGTTGCGCTTGGATTCCCAAGACAGGAAAATTTTATTCAGCAGAATAAACATCGTTTAAATACAAAGATAGCTGTTGGTGTTGGGGGAAGTTTTGATGTTTGGGCAGGAGAAGTAAAGCGTGCCCCGAAATGGATTCAAGCTATTCATTTAGAATGGTTTTATCGTTTATGCAGCAATCCAACGCGCTGGCGTCGTCAACTTGTATTAGTTGAATTTTTAAAAGAAGTGGTTCGGTCGAAAAGGTAGCGATATTTTGCTACCTTTTTTTCTATGCAAGTCTGTATACGTAACGCACTTTCCCCATGAAAAAATACCTATGTATGAGGTGTTTTTTCATGGGAAAGATAAGGTTTATGTAGGTAGTTTGTCTTCTTTAGTACGTAATTAAAAAAGTATTTTACTTATGTAATATACATATGTAAAATGAAGTGTAAAGACAGCTTTGTAAGGAGGACCTCTAGTGGGGAAAGTTACAGAAATCTCGAATCGAAAGCTTCTCGGAATTGCTGGGCTTGGTTGGCTATTTGATGCAATGGATGTTGGGATTCTTTCGTTTATTATTGCTGCTTTACAGAAAGAATGGCAGCTTAGTGCACAGCAGATGGGGTGGATTGGTAGTATTAACTCCATTGGAATGGCAGTTGGAGCACTTATATTTGGGATATTAGCAGATAAAATCGGTCGTAAACCCGTTTTTATTATTACATTATTATTATTTTCTGTTGGTAGCGGTTTAACAGCTTTATCAACAACATTAACTGTATTTCTTATACTTCGTTTTCTTATTGGAATGGGACTTGGAGGAGAATTACCTGTTGCATCAACACTTGTATCTGAAAGTGTTGCCGCACATGAACGTGGTAAAATTGTTGTTTTATTAGAAAGCTTTTGGGCTGGTGGGTGGTTAATTGCTGCTCTCATTTCATATTTTGTTATTCCGACATATGGTTGGCAAACAGCGATGGTTTTAAGTGCAATTCCAGCTTTTTATGCACTATATTTACGCTGGAGTTTACCAGATTCACCACAATTTCAAAAAGCACCTCAAAAACAATCTGTATTTGCAAATATAAAGGCAGTTTGGTCTGGGGATTACAGAAGAGCGACTGCTATGCTCTGGATTTTATGGTTTTGTGTTGTATTTTCTTATTATGGAATGTTCCTTTGGCTTCCAAGTGTACTAGTATTAAAAGGGTTTAGTTTAATTAAAAGCTTTCAATATGTGTTAATTATGACACTTGCGCAGCTTCCGGGTTATTTTACAGCTGCTTGGTTTATTGAACGTTTTGGCCGGAAGTTTGTGTTGATCACATACTTACTTGGAACGGCATGCAGCGCATATTTCTTCGGGGAAGCAGATTCACTTCTCACGTTAATGATCGCAGGTATGTTGCTATCTTTCTTTAATTTAGGAGCTTGGGGAGCGTTATATGCGTATACGCCAGAGCAGTATCCAACAGTTATTCGTGGTACAGGAGCTGGGATGGCAGCGGCATTTGGCCGCATCGGTGGTATTTTAGGACCATTATTAGTTGGTTATCTCGTAGCCACGCATGTTTCTCTTTCTGTTATCTTTACGGTCTTTTGTACAGCTATTGTAATTGGTGCTCTTGCTGTACTTGTGCTTGGAAAAGAAACAAAACAACAAGAATTAATATAATGAAAAGGAAGCTATGTAAAGCTTCCTTTTCATTGTTTTCTGACAAAAACATGGTATATTTGATAGAAAAATGGTTTATAAAAAGGGATTATTTCGAAAAAAGCGAATGTATACAACAAGGCGTATGGACAAAAGGATTAGGTGGTTGGGCAGACATGAAAATTTTAATCGTAAATGAACGAGAAGAAAACAGAGGACAATTAATAGATTTTTTCAAAGAACATGTAAAGAATTTGGAATGTTTTGAAGCGAAAACAGGAATGGAATCACTACAGATAGCGAAAAAGTATACGCCAGATTTTATTTTTTTAGATACACAATTACCAGATGCAACGGGTTTTGAAGTCGCAGGCTTGTTGCGCCAATTAACATTACATACAAAGTTTATATTTACAGGAAACGACATGAAAGATGCAATTATATCATTTCGTTTTCACGCTTTTTACTATTTATTGCAACCATTTAAGCAGGAAGACTTGCAGTTTTTATTGCATAGTATTGAGCAAGAAAGAGTAACACGAGAGAGGAATCGATTGCAAAAGCTCCCGATTGAATGTCATGAAGGAATTACATATATTCTTCCAGACGATATTGTATATATAAGTAAAAATAAAGAAAATAAAACAGTTTCAATTTATACAATCAATAATCAATATATCTCAACGTATACATTGCAAGAATTAGAAGGTAAGTTAGCGGTATACGATTTTTTACGTGTTCATAAAAGTTATCTTATTAACGTTATATATGTGCGAGAATTAAAGCCTTATTATAACGGAACGTATAACTTATATCTGGAAAGGTATGATAACCAGCCGATACCTGTTAGTCGAAATTATGTAAAACGGCTTCGAAATAAAATTGAGTTGTAACAAGTCGTGGACGAATTTAAACATGTTAAAATAGGAAACATTCATCATAAGGAATATTATATTTAACTATTCTGAAAATTTAGTACAATTCCCTCTAAGGCATAACATTAGGGGGGATTTTTGTTGAAAGCATGGAAATCTATTTTACTTTGGGGTGTGATTACGGCTTTAGGAGCAGCAGGATTTGCTGTTTTAGCGTTATCTCGCGGTGAAACGATTAATGCAGTTTGGTTGTTGGTTGCCGCTGTTTCCGTATATGCTGTTGCATATCGCTTTTATAGTAGATTTATCTCCAGAAAAGTTTTTGAATTGGACGATAATCGAAAAACACCGGCAGAGCTTTTGAATGATGGGAAAGATTATGTTCCGACAAATAAATGGGTTTTATTTGGGCACCACTTTGCGGCAATTGCTGGGGCTGGACCGCTAGTTGGTCCAATCTTAGCTGCACAGATGGGATATTTACCAGGAACGCTTTGGATTATTGTTGGAGTTGTGTTAGCCGGAGCTGTACAAGATTTTGTGATTTTGTTCGCGTCTATGCGTCGCAACGGGAAGTCGCTTGGTGAAATGATTAAAGAAGAGATTGGTCCAGTAACAGGTTTTATTGCGATGATCGGTATTTTGGGAATTATGATTATTTTATTAGCGGTATTAGCTCTTGTTGTGGTGAAAGCGCTCGTAGGAAGCCCGTGGGGAATGTTTACGATTGCAGCAACAATTCCAATTGCAATTTTAATGGGTGTATATATGCGTTACATTCGTCCAGGCCGTGTTGGAGAAGGCTCAGTTATCGGTATTATTTTACTTCTTTTGTCGCTTGTAGCGGGTCAGTATGTAGCAGAAAACCCAACGCTTGCTACGATGTTTACATTCAAAGGTGAAACAATTGCAATTATGCTTATTATTTATGGATTTATTGCTTCTGCATTGCCTGTTTGGTTATTACTTGCACCGCGTGATTATTTAAGTACGTTTTTAAAGATTGGAACAATTGTTGGTTTAGCGCTCGGTATCGTGATTGTTGCACCAGATTTACAAATGCCGGCAGTTTCACAATTTATTGATGGAACGGGCCCAGTATTTGCAGGGAATTTATTCCCATTCTTATTTATTACAATTGCTTGCGGAGCTGTATCTGGCTTCCATGCGCTTGTTTCTTCTGGTACGACCCCGAAAATGATAGAAAGGGAAGGACATGCACAGCCAATTGGTTACGGTGCTATGCTTATGGAATCATTTGTTGCAGCGATGGCAATGATTGCAGCTTGTGTACTAACGCCAGGTACATACTTTGCAATTAATAGCCCTCCGGCAGTCATTGGAACGGATGTAACACAGGCAGCACAAGTAATTAGTTCTTGGGGGTTTACTGTGACGCCAAATGAGCTGAAAGAATTGGCTGTAAACGTCGGAGAACAAACGATATTATCTCGTACAGGTGGGGCACCGACGTTCGCGATTGGGATGGCTCATATTTTCTCTCAAGTAATTGGCGGAAAAGCATTAATGGCATTTTGGTATCACTTTGCAATTTTATTTGAAGCGCTCTTCATTTTAACAACGATTGATGCAGGAACACGTGTTGGTCGGTTTATGATTCAAGACATTTTAGGGCACGTTTATAAACCATTTGCAAAAACAGATTCTATGCTTTCCAATATTGTTGCAACAACGCTGTGTGTTCTAGGATGGGGATATTTCTTATATCAAGGGGTAATTGATCCGCTTGGTGGTATCAATACGCTATGGCCGCTCTTTGGAATCGCAAATCAAATGTTAGCTGGGATTGCATTATTACTTGGAACGACTGTTTTGTTTAAAATGGGAAAAAAGGCATATGTTTGGGTGACACTCATTCCGACAACGTGGTTACTGATTGTTACAATGACAGCTGGCTATCAAAAGTTATTTCATGAAAATCCGAAAATTGGATTCCTCTCTCATGCAAAAGTGTTCCAAAGTGCACTAGATAAAGGGAAACTATTAGCACCGGCGAAAAACGTAGCACAAATGAAACAAATTATTTTTAATGATTATATTGATGCGACGCTTTGTGGAATTTTCATGCTTGTTGTAATCGCGGTACTGATATCGTCTATTAGAATATGGATACAAGTATTGAACAATAAAGCAACTCCATTAAAAGAAGCGGCGTATGTTCCACGCGATGAAAGCGAGGCACAGCACTATGCTTAAAACAATGATAAGCATGTGGAGATACCGAAAACAATTTATTAGTTTGCTTGTTGGTGTACCTAGCTATGAGAAGTATGTTGCTCATATGAAACAACAACATCCAAATGAAATGATATTATCTCGAAAACAATTTTTTGCCGAAGCGCAAGAAGCAAGATTTAATGCGAAGGGCGGTAAAATTTCGAGATGCTGTTAGAGAGAATATAGTAAAAAAGGGCGATATCTCGCTCTTTTTTTATGTTTCAAAGTTTCACGTGAAACATATAAAGAAAAGTTTGGGAATTGTAGGGGGATAATATACAAAAATAAATAGGAAAAGGGGTACAAAATGGATAGGGATGGAACTTTCATGTGAATCTTCAAGTTGTAAAAAGACCAGGTATATTTTTATGCTAGATAATCTAGTTGTTAATACAACTATTATCCTTTCTTTTATTTTTGTTGGTATTGTAATGGGAACTTTAGGTGTTCTGCTTATGAAGTTTGGTGTCCATATTGAGGATGTGATGCTAGATTTACGCTATCTTTTTGTTATATTAGCTTTCATCATTATTTTAATTGTACGTTTATTGTTAACGAATTATTCGGTAGGTGCTTCAATCTATGTAGACTCACTGCAGCAATTTATTCAACTTGCAGATGATGCATTATACTCTTCCAACGAAATAGAAGAAATCAAGTGAGTGCTGTTTCATGAAAAATAAAGTCGTCACGTATGGACGACTTTATTTTTAAATTTTAATCCCGCTATTCGCGGGCAGTAAGACCCCTACCATTGATTGAATTTTCACTTTATACAAGCTCTTTTCCAGCTCCAAATTTACGATATGCACCGTGATGAGTTGGACCCACATATTCGTTTAGTTTGAATGAGTGGTGAATTGCAGCTGTAATAAACTCTTTTGCTACTTGCACAGCTTCTTTTACAGATTTTCCTTTTGCTAACTCTGCTGTAATTGCAGCAGCATATGTACAACCTGCACCGTGTGTGTATGTTGTTTCAATTTTTTCAGATTCTAAAATTTCAAATGTTTCTCCATCGTATAATAAATCGATTGCTTTTTCTGTTCCTAGCTTGCTGCCGCCTTTAATAAGTACATATTTTGTACCTAAAGCATGGATTTTTTCAGCAGCTTGCTTCATATCTTCAAGTGAGTTAATTTTTACACCGCTTAGTTGATACGCTTCAAATAAATTTGGTGTTACAATCAATGCTTTTGGAACAAGCACATCGCGTAAGCATTCGTTCGTTTCCGGGTGAAGCGCCTCGTCTGCCCCTTTACATACCATAACAGGGTCTACTACTACGTTTTGTAGATTATGTTTCTCAATTGTTTCAGCAACAAGTTCAATAATTTCAACAGATCCAAGCATACCTGTTTTTAATGCATCAACGCCAACGCCTTCAATTGTCGTTTCTAATTGTGGTTTCAATGTAGACGCTGGAATTGGGAACACATTATGTGCCCAACCGTTATGTGGATCCATTGTTACGATTGTTGTAAGAGCTGTCATACCGTATACCCCAAGCTCTTGGAATGTTTTTAAGTCTGCTTGCATACCAGCGCCGCCGCTTGTATCAGATCCAGCAATTGTAAGTGCTTTGTTTAATGTCATTGTGAAAGCCCCCTCAAGTAATATAATGAAAACTACATTTTTATCCATTATATCAATGTTATGAATAACTACAAAGTGAAAAAGTTACTTGCATGTTTTAGAAGAGACTGAATTTGATACAATGAGAAATGAAAATATTGTATGTAGGAGTAGATATGATTAACGACACATTTAAGGCTGGTAGAGGATTTGATTTAACAGCAGAAGAAATTATTGCAGCAGGTCTTGAAAAAGCTGTTAAAGTAGCAAGTGCGTTCTAATTAACAAAACAAACGCTATTTAATAGAGCAGTACCAACACTATAAAAGTGCTGGTACTGTTTTTTTATCCCGCTATTCGTGGGCAGTAATACTCCCACCTCAAAATTCGGTGAAAGCAAAGAAGATAGGTGAGAGATAAACTGCCCGTAAAAGCCCGATTGGTTCAACTAATAATCAGTGGGGGATGAAGAAAACCCCCACTGATTAAAGTTTCACTTTATCCCGCTGCTTTTGAGTGGATTTTTTATTATCGAGAGATGAAGAAAAACTCCCACTGCTGGGAGTTTCGCTTTATTTTACTATTTTATTCTTGTACTAGTTCTTCTTGTTCATTCTTATTATGATTCGGAAGTGGAAATACATTACCGATCATTGCAGCTCCAATCATTGGTAACAATAAATTAATTGGGAAGAACATGAGTAATAATAATGTCATAGCGATTGGTTTTCGTACTGCATAGCTTGAAATGGCTGTCGTTACAATAGCTACACAAGCAACTGGATCTAATGACGGTATGACAGTTGCTATAGCATAGCCAATACTTGCACCAGAAAATACAATTGGAAAAATATGTCCGCCACGCCAACCTGTAGTTAAACAAACCGCGGTTATACACAACTTTAAAATCCCTGAAAGAGCCAGTATCCCAAATGATATTCCTGTCCATTCATTTACTAAGTCTTTTAATTGGTGTTCTCCTGAAAACAGTGTATACGGAAGTATAGTTCCTGCAATCCCTAAAAGGATACCACCTATAATCGCTAATGTTAGCTTATATTCTTGAAAAGGATGTACTATTTTTTCTAATATATGTTCGAATTGGAAATAACAGTATCCTACCCCAACACCTATAAAAATAAGAGGGAGAAAGGCAATCCATTCATGGAGTGCAAAAGATCCTTCTCCGAAATTAACAATAAAGGATCCTCGATTATCGAACTGACTGAGAAATAAATAAACAGTAAAACCAGCAAAAGTAGTAGCGAGATATACAATAGTCTTTTTCCCTTTAAAATTTTCAGTGAGTTGTGTATCCTCATGTTCTCTTGGAGCTAAATAACCGAATAGTGGTGCATTAAAAATAACACTTAAAGCAGCGCCAATCCCAAATTCTGTTAGTTCGTGCATTCCTTTTAAAGTAAATTTAAAGCGATCACCAACCCACGTACAAAGCCCACCTATAATCCCAACAAGTGCTGCTTCCGGTCCTAAGCTTGCGCCAAATACTAAAACAATAATAGCTGTTAACGTAGCCTTATGCACAAAATGGTACTCGATTCTACCTGTTTTCTGATATTCAGCCATGGTCTCTGGCATTAAACGAGGATATGTACCGAAATACTTCTGTGTCAGTCCGACAAGAACACCACCAATTACTGTTACACAAATTGTGTAATAAGAGGGTGATCCTAATTCTTTAGGTAAATATTCCCAAATAAACTGGATTCCAACATTTGTGATAACTAAAAATAACCAGACTATAGCACCAACTATAGTACCTAGAAATATACCGTACATGATGAGTAAATAGTGCATGTTTCTCCTAGTAGCCATTTTTTATGCCTCCTTTATGTTACATCCTATTATGAAAAAGTTAGAGATTCTGATACGAAAATAATTGGATAACTCATTCAATATGGATATTATCTTTTTTAAAGAGCTACTTATTCAAAGTATATTACAAAAAGCAGCATCATTATTGTATGAAACCCTGAACTAGTCATAATTTTAATCATGTTTATACATATATTTTGATGCTTGCTAAAATTAAGTATAACTCTTTAATTTTACATAGTAAGTAAAGTTTTTGAAACGTTTTTTTTGTTTTTAGTATAGAATATCAATGTTTTTTTAATATAATTTAAAGTTTGAGAATGAACAAACGGATTGTTGTTATTTTTACAAAGATTCAGAAAAATAATTGACACTAGGAAATATTTGCTATAAAATCAACGGTAATTGCATAAGTCTTATCAAGAATAGGTGGAGGGACCGGGCCCTACGAAACCTTGGCAACAGCCGTAAAACGGAATTGTGCCAAATCCTGCAGGTATTTCCTGAACGATAAGAAAGGCGACATGTCGAGCGTTTATCTAAGCTGCTTCTTTCTTATTTAGGAAAGAAGCAGTTTTTTTTATGTTAAGAAAGAAAGGGGATTGAGGAATGAGTGATACAAGGGGAAAAGGCACAATTTGTGTACAAGGTGGTTATACGCCGAAAAATGGTGAACCGCGTGTTTTGCCGCTTTATCAAAGTACGACGTATAAATACGATACATCTGACGATTTAGCAGCTCTTTTTAATTTAGAGGCAGAAGGTTATATTTATACCCGTATTGGTAACCCAACGCTTGCGGCGTTTGAGCAGAAACTGACGGAGTTAGAAGGCGGAGTTGGTGCGGTTGCAACTGCATCTGGGCAAGCTGCAATTATGTTAGCGGTATTAAATATTTGCGGCAGCGGCGATCACCTACTTTGCTCATCAACAGTATACGGCGGTACATTTAATCTATTTGCAGTTAGTCTACGGAAACTTGGCATTGAGGTTACCTTCTTTAATCCAAATTTAGCCGCTGATGAAATTGTTGCTCTCGCAAATGAGAAAACAAAGCTTGTGTATGCAGAATCGCTTGGAAATCCAGCGATGAATGTTCTTAATTTTAAAGAGCTTTCTGATGCAGCAAAAGAGCTTGAGGTGCCATTTATCGTCGACAATACGTTAGCGACGCCGTATTTATGTCATGCATTTGAACATGGTGCAAACATTGTCGTTCATTCTACAACGAAATATATTGATGGTCATGCAAGTTCACTTGGCGGTATTGTCATTGATGGCGGTAATTTCGATTGGAGCAAGTTTCCTGAATTTGTTGAACCAGATCCAAGTTATCATGGTGTGAGTTACGTCCAAAGATTTGGGCAGGCGGCATACATTGTGAAAGCTCGTGTACAGTTATTAAGAGACTATGGAAATTGTATGAGTCCATTCAATGCGTATGTAAGCAATATTGGCTTAGAAACATTGCATCTTCGTATGGAGCGTCATAGTCAAAATGCACTAGCTGTTGCACAGTGGCTATCTCAGCATGAACGCGTTGAGTGGGTCAATTATCCAGGACTTCAAGGTAATGAAAATTATGCATTGGCACAAAAATATTTACCGAAAGGTGCGAGCGGTGTTTTAACGTTTGGAGTAAAAGGCGGTATTGAATCCGCTAAGCAGTTTATTGCAAATGTGAAGCTCGCAGCATTGGTGACGCACGTGGCAGATGCAAGAACTTGTGTGATTCATCCTGCAAGCACGACGCATCGTCAGCTTACTGAAGAGCAGCAGCATCTGGCCGGTGTAACGCCTGATTTAATTCGGTTATCGGTTGGTATTGAAGATGCGGCGGATATTATTGCTGATTTAGCAGAAGCCCTTTCTGGAGGAAAACAGTATGCCGATCATCATTGCTAAAGATTTACCCGCTCGTAAAGTATTACAAAATGAAAATATTTTCGTGATGACGAAAGAACGAGCAGAAACACAAGATATCCGTGCTTTGAAGATTGCTATTTTAAATTTAATGCCAACAAAGCAAGAAACTGAAACGCAGTTGCTTCGTTTAATTGGAAATACACCGCTTCAGCTCGATGTACATTTACTGCATATGGAATCTCATACATCAAGAAATGTGGCGCAGGAGCATTTAACAAGCTTCTATAAAACATTTCGGGATATTGAAGGGGAAAAATTTGACGGACTGATTATTACAGGCGCTCCGGTTGAAACACTTCCTTTTGAAGAGGTAGATTATTGGGAAGAATTGAAGCAAATTATGGACTATTCGAAGAAGCATGTTACATCGACGCTTCACGTTTGTTGGGGGGCACAAGCGGGGTTGTATTATCACTATGGTGTTCCGAAACATCCGCTTCAGCAAAAGATGTTTGGTGTGTTTGAGCATGAAGTGAAGCAGGAGCATGTGAAATTGTTACGCGGTTTTGATGAAAGCTTTTTTGCACCGCATTCTCGTCATACAGAAGTCCGTGCATCTGATATTCAAAAAGTGCAGGAACTTGATATGTTAGCGACATCTGAAGAAGCTGGTGTTCATCTCGTTATGAGTAAAGACGAAAAGCATATTTTTGTTCTTGGCCATAGTGAATACAGCTGCGAGACGTTAAAGCAAGAATATGAGCGTGATCAACAAAAGGGGCTCGATATTGCTATTCCAAAAAACTATTTTAGGCATGACAATCCATTGGAAAAGCCAGTGGTAAAATGGCGTAGCCATGGGAATCTACTATTTTCAAATTGGCTAAATTACTATGTATATCAAGAAACCCCTTATATTTTGTAAAGGAAACTATACAACACTTGGTAGCGTTTTCTTTGTAAGGAGTGCCTTTTATTATTCGGAATGTTCCAAATATATTGTTTTTTTGAATTTTACCTTATATAATGGCACCTAAATACAATTTTTAGAGGGGTGGACAATATTATGAACGAAATTCGAGTCGGCTTATTAGGTCTTGGAACTGTAGGAAGCGGTGTGGTGCGTATTATTGAAGATCATCAAGATCGTTTAGCGCATCAAATCGGTTGTCCTGTCAAAGTAGCAAAAGTGTTAGTACAAAACATAGAAAAAGAACGTGAGGTCCAATTAACCCCTACATTGTTAACGAGAAATCCAGATGAAATTATAAATAACCCAGATGTTGACGTTGTTATTGAAGTGATGGGCGGTGTAGAAGATGCGAAAGCATATATTTTACAAGCGCTGCAAAACGGAAAGCACGTTGTAACAGCAAATAAAGATTTAATGGCACTTCACGGTGCAGAACTTCTTACTGTGGCAAAAGAAAATCAAGCTGATTTGTTTTATGAAGCAAGTGTAGCAGGCGGTATTCCGATTTTGCGAAGCATTGTGGAAGGTCTTTCTTCTGATCGAATTACGAAAATGATGGGGATTGTGAACGGAACAACGAATTTTATTTTGACAAAAATGTCTGACGAAGGGAGAGCATACGAAGACGTGTTAAATGAAGCACAGCAACTGGGATTTGCAGAAGCAGATCCAACATCGGACGTTGAAGGGTTAGATGCGGCTCGAAAGATGACGATCTTAGCGACACTAGGCTTTTCTACAAATGTAGAACTTCATGATGTGAATGTAAAAGGGATTACATCCATTACGGAGGAGGATATTACATATAGTAAGAGCTTAGGCTATACAATTAAGTTAATCGGCGTAGCGAAGCGTGATGGTGAGAAGTTAGAGGTGACAGTAGAACCAACACTGCTGCCAAATGCGCACCCGCTTGCAGCTGTTCAAAATGAATATAATGCCGTATATGTATACGGCGAAGCGGTAGGAGAAACAATGTTTTACGGACCAGGTGCAGGAAGTTTACCAACAGCAACAGCTGTTGTATCTGACTTAGTTGCGGTTATGAAAAATGTACGCCTCGGTGTAACAGGGAATAGTGCTGTGACTCCGCAATATGAGAAAGTGTTAAAAGAGGAAGACGAAATTTATGTGAAGAAGTTTCTACGCCTTCATGTGAAAGATGAGGTAGGTGTGTTTGCAAAAATTACATCTCTGTTCTCTGAACGCGGTGTAAGCTTCGAAAAGATTATTCAAATGCCATTACAAGAGAAAGGAGCGGCTGAGATTGTCATCGTTACACATCGCGCATCCCTTGCAGATTATGCGTATATTTTAGAAACGCTAGAAACGTATGAAGAAGTGGCTTGCGTGAAAGCGAATTACCGTATTGAAGGAGATGCTCGCTAATGTGGAACGGACTACTTGCTGCTTATAAAGAATATTTACCGATTACTAATCAGACGCCGGCCCTTTCGTTATCAGAAGGAAATACACCACTTGTTTTATTAGAAAACCTTTCAGAAAAATGGGGTGTTTCTGTTTATGCGAAAGTAGAAGGGGCAAACCCGACTGGTTCCTTTAAAGATCGCGGGATGGTTATGGCAGTAGCGAAGGCAAAGGAAGCTGGCAGCAAAACGGTTATTTGTGCTTCAACAGGAAATACATCTGCGTCTGCGGCTGCTTATGCAGCGCGCGCAGGTTTATCTTGTATTGTTATGATTCCGAACGGAAAAATTGCATACGGTAAGTTGGCTCAGGCAGTGATGTACGGAGCTGAGATTATTAGTATTGACGGGAACTTTGACCATGCTCTGCAAATGGTGCGGAAGCTGAGCGACTCATCGCTCATTACACTTGTGAATTCAGTGAATCCGTATCGCATTGAAGGGCAAAAAACAGCAGCATTTGAAATTTGTGATGCACTTGGAAAAGCGCCTGATATTTTAGCCATTCCAGTTGGGAATGCGGGCAATATTACAGCATACTGGAAAGGGTTTACAGAGTATAACGAAAAGCATAGTACGGGTTTACCGGAAATGCGCGGCTTTGAAGCGGAAGGAGCGGCAGCGATTGTACGCGGATATAAAATTGAAGATCCTGAGACAGTTGCCACTGCAATACGCATCGGTAACCCTGCAAGCTGGGATAAAGCCGTTGCAGCTGCCCGTGATTCAAATGGAAAAATTGATGAGGTAACAGATGCAGAAATTCTTCAGGCATATGAATGGCTTGCTAAGTATGAAGGGATTTTTGCAGAGCCTGCTTCTTGTGCGTCGCTTGCTGGTATTTATAAGCAAGTACAAACAGGAGAAATAACAAAGGGAAGTAAAATTGTTGCTGTTTTAACAGGAAATGGTTTAAAAGATCCTGATATTGCAATTGATACGAAAAAAATTCAGCCGCTTGTTTTGCCAAATGATGAAAAGGTTGTGTTTGAACACATTCAAGGAGCTGTCCTGCGATGAAGGCGGCTCCCATGTTTACAATTCGTGTGCCTGCCAGTACAGCAAATCTTGGGCCAGGCTTTGATTCAATTGGCCTTGCGGTAAGTAAATATTTAACGGTAGATGTATTTTCGCATTACAGATGGGAGTGCAAGGTCAAAACACCACTTCTTCAAGGTGTTCCAGAAGATGAGAATAATTTACTGATTGAGACTGCTAGGGGAATAGCCGCTCGTTATAATAAGGAGCTTCCATATTGTAGTCTCTATCTCGATAGTGATATTCCATTAGCAAGAGGCCTTGGAAGCAGTGCCTCGGCAATTATTGCTGGGATTGAACTTGCCGATCAGCTCTGTGATTTGCATTTATCTAGCAGAGAAAAGCTATTGATTGCAACGGAAATAGAAGGACATATCGATAATGTTGGAGCTGCGTTATATGGTGGACTTATAATAGGAACGTATGATGGAAAAGATATTGCATTTTTGTCACAGCCTATTCATGATGTAGAACTTGTTGCAGTTATTCCTTCATATGAACTCAAAACAGTTCATTCAAGAGACGTGCTTCCGAGTAAGTTATCGTATATGGACGGCATTCGCGGCAGTGGTGTTGCCAATGTACTTGTAGCAGCTTTATGTAAAGAGGATTGGGTGCTTGCTGGAGAAATGATGAAACAGGATATGTTTCATGAACCGTACCGTAAGCAGCTTGTTCCTGAATTACAAAAACTTCATGAATTAGAGCATGAGAATGTATATGGTGTTTCTTTAAGCGGTGCCGGTCCAACTGTGCTTTGTTATGTGAAAAAAGGAAGTGCTCAAGAAGTGAAGGTATGGCTGCAATCTATTTTCAGTCATTGCGTAGTAGAAACGCTTCAAGTTGTAAACGAAGGGGTTCATATTATATACGAACAACAAAAGCCCATTGAAAGCATATAGCTTTCAATGGGCTTCTTGCGTACGACTACTTTGTAAGATTTTTGTACCAATTTGAATAAATGTTTGAATGAGCCAGCCTGTTGTAAAAGATAGAATAATGGTACCAAAATAAATAGGCCCATGTAGCATGAAACTACCAGCTAAAAATAGACAAGCTAGAGAAATTTCTGTTTTCTGAAAGGACCACTTTGTTTTTTCAGAGATTGTTAAAACAAATGCTTCTTGCGGCGCAGTGCCAAGCTGTGATGAAACATAGATACCGATCCCTGCGCCGACAGATACATTTCCGCATATAAGTGTTATATAATTTGGAAGAGATCGAATGCCATCCATTATAAATGCAACGGAGCCAATCATATCAACAAAAACGGAGATTAGCACCATCGTTACGATTGTACCAATTGTAATGCGCTTTCGGTTCATATACAGTACGATAAGGGTAAAGATAAGATTGATAATAAACATCCAAGATCCGATGCTTAAACCAAAATTTTGATATAAAGCAATGAAAAGCGAATCATACGGACTAAGACCAAATGAAGTAATCGTTGTCATCATATTTATACCGAGAGAGAGTAGCAGTAATCCACTTATAAAAAAGATATACTCTAGCTTAATTTTCATAATGAAACACAAATCCTTTCTTAATAAGCTTGCTAGCAAAGGATATAATGTGAAAAGCTTACCAGGTCAAGGGGTACATTTCTAAAATTTTTTTGTATGCGATAATATGAATGATGGGAAGGAGGATTTTATTATGCCAAATATAAAAAAAATCGCAGAAATGGCAGGTGTCTCAATTTCTACCGTTTCACGCGTTTTAAATAATCATCCGTATGTAAATGAGCAAAAACGAAAAGAGATATTAGCAATTATCGAAAAGTTAAATTACACGCAAAATTCGAATGCTATCCATTTAGTAAGAGGGAAAACGAATGTTATTGGTGTGCTCCTTCCTTTTGCAAACAATCAATATTACAGTGCAATTATAGAAGGCATTTCCAGAGAGGCCGCAAAACATAATTACAACATGATGCTCTGCCAAACGGGTTATAGCGCGGATAAAGAAATAGAAATTTTGAATATGTTAAAGATGAAAAAGTTAGACGGGGTCATTATATGTTCGAAAGTCAATGCTTGCCAGGAGATTGAAAAGTACGCAAAATTTGGTCCAATTGTGACGTGTGAAGATACAGTATCAAGTACACTTTCCAGCATTCATATTGATCATTACAAAACGTTTGCGCTAGGAATGGAATATTTAATAGAAAAGGGACATAAACGAATCGGTTATTGCGTTGGACGAAGTAATAGTTTCAACAGTCAAAATCGAAAGCAAGCGTACTTGGACGCTCTATCATCTATCCATGTTATGCCGAAAGAGGAGTGGGAGTTTGTAGATTGCTTTACAATAGAGGACGGGAAACGTGTTGTTCAATCACTGCTTCATATGAAAGAGCGTCCAACCGCCCTTCTTGTATCTTGTAATCATATTGCAGCTGGTATTGTAACAGCCGCTCAAAAAAGCGGCCTTTCTATTCCAGATGATATCACGATTATTGGTTGTGATGATCAGCAAGTTGCAGAGATACTAGATATTACAACAATTGCTCATTCGAGTGTAGAGGTTGGTGCAGGTGCATTTACAATTTTGCATGACCAAATTACGAGTAGAGAAAAAGAAGTAAAAAGAATTGAGTTATTTGCGAAATTAACGGAAAGACTTACAACATAAGGAATAAAGTGAAAAGCACAATCTGGATTAAAATGATTGTGCTTTTTTCATAGGCTGATGAAAATCGCTTTTCGAATTTCCATTTGGTATAATATGGTCAATCTATAAGGGGATAAAGGGGTTTTAGGATGAGATCGAAATTTGTGAAAGCTATTTTATTTGTTACACTGGCATCTTTTTGTTTATTTGCTTACGGCTTTATTGCCGGTGTAAATGATGTTCTAAATCCGAAAGTCTCTAAGTTAACTCCCGCTGTGCCAAAAGAAGCAAAAGGAAAACAACAAAAAGGAACGTTACAAATTGTTAGTTTAGGTGATTCTTTAACGCGCGGTGTTGGAGATAAAGAAGGCATTGGATATATTGGACGTATGAAGAATGAATTGCAAACGAAATACAAACAAAAGGTAGCGCTTACAAATTTAGCGGTGAGCGGTGCAAAAATGCCTGATTTACTGAAACAAATGGAAAGCAGCGGCGCCGGGTATGCAATCAAGCAAGCTGATGTGCTTGTTTTGACAATTGGAGGAAATGACTTATTTCCAGGATGGGGATCGCTTGGAAATCTTGATTTAACGACGTATCGCCCTGATACAGTAACATTTCAAAATAATGCTAAGCAAATTTTATCCAAGCTGCGGCAATTAAATCCAAACAGCCCAATTTTCTGGATTGGTTTGTATAATCCATTTGAAGATGTAGAAGAGCTAAAAGGCTCGTCTCCAATTGTTATTGATTGGAATGCGTCATTAGAAAAAATTGCACTCGATTATCCAAACGTATATGTTATCCCGACATTTGATATGTTCCAAAATCGTGGTAAGGATTTATTATATTCTGATCACTTTCACCCGAATGAAACAGGCTATACATTCATAGCGGATCGGTTATTACAAAATGTTGTGAGTAAATTAAAGCTTACTGGGGGTGAAGAGAAATGACGACGGTACTATCTGCACGAAATTTAAAAAAAGTAATTAAGAAAAAAACGCTTGTTGAAAATGTATCGTTTGATATACAACAAGGAGAAGTATTTGGTTTTTTGGGGCCAAACGGAGCGGGGAAAACAACAACGATTCGTATGCTTGTCGGTCTTATTCAAGCAACAGAGGGAACAATTTCAATCGGTGGTTATGATATAAAAGAAGATTTTCGCGGGGCGATGAGGCAAATTGGGAGTATCGTTGAAAACCCTGAATTGTATACATATTTGACTGGCTTTGAGAATTTAAAGCAATTTGCTCGCATGCTGGGCGGGATTTCTGATGAGCGTATTATAGAAATTGCAAAAATGGTACATCTTGATGAACGCATTCACGATAAGGTGAAAACATATTCACTTGGAATGAAACAACGCCTTGGGATTGCACAAGCTCTTCTTGGGAATCCGAAACTCCTTATATTAGATGAACCGACGAACGGACTTGATCCGGCTGGTATTCGAGAACTTCGTGAATTTGTGCATACGCTTGTGAAAGAGGAAAACATGAGCGTATTCATCTCCAGCCATTTGTTAAGTGAAGTGCAAATGATTTGTGACCGTGTTGCGATTATTAATAAAGGAAAAGTGATTACGGTAGCGAGGGTTGAAGAATTAGTGAAGCAAGCGAGTGGCCGTGTGGAGTGGGTTGTGACACCGCTTGAAAAAGCAAAGGCTTTGCTTGAAGAATCTGGTGAAGTGACAGAACTTGTAGTAGAAGAAGGACGATTATTGTGCCGTATGAATGAAGAACGTGTAAGTTTTTATAATAAGAAATTAGTAGAGCGTGATGTAGACGTTCATAGTGTAAAAGAAATTGTATTTACGTTGGAAGATTTATTTATGGAACTGACAAAGGGGGAGCAACATGCGTGAATTTGCGAACCTCGTCTATAATGAGGCGGAGAAAATATATCGAAAGAAACGCATTGTAGTAGTCATGCTCATCTTGGCAATTTTAATTCCAATTTTTGTTTATGCGCAGTACCGGGAAGTGCAGACGACTATAAAACGTCTTGGTACAAGTGATTGGAAAGTATCATTGCAGCAGCAAATTGTTGATTCGCAAAACCGCTTAAATAATTCGCGTCTGCCGGAAGAATGGAAGAAGTGGTTAAAGGTAAACGTGGAACAGCAACAATATTATTTAGATCATAATATTAATCCACGTGCCCCAGGAGCACCAACATTTGTACGCGCATTTATTGAACAAGGAATTACGTTATTTATTCCGCTTCTCGTCATGATTGTAGCAATTGATATCGTGTCGGGAGAACGAAGTGATGGAACGATGAAAATGCTCCTTACTAGGCCGATTCGGCGCTGGAAAATTCTTTTAAGTAAATACGTGACGATGGTATTGTTTATTTCGCTCATTTTATTGTTTGTTGGTGTTCTTTCTTACGTAATATCAGGAATCGTATTTGGTTATTCGGGGTGGAATTTGCCGGTGCTGACAGGGTTCATCACTGAGAAGGATGCGTTAAACACAAACTTTGTTCATCTTATTCCGCAGTGGCAATACATTGTTATGGCTTACGGACTTGCTTGGTTTGTAGCGGTTGTCGTCGGTACAATCTCATTTATGGTTTCTGTGCTGATTCGCAATACGCCAGCTGGTATGGGAGTTATGCTGGCAGCGTTAATTGCTGGAAATATCTTAAATAATTTTGCAACGTCTTGGGAAGGCGCAAAATATATTTTTAGTGTCAATTTATCGTTAACGGATTATTTATCAGGACAGTTACCAGCACTGCCAGGATTATCAATGAGCTTTTCATTACTTAATCTAACAATATGGGCAGTTGCATCGCTTATTATTGCTTTTGCAGTATTTACAAAACAAGATATGGTCAATTAATACGATAGGAAGTGAAAGAATGGAACAAATACTAAAGAATGATTGGGCGCCGTTGCTCGCACCTGAATTTGAGAAACCATATTATCAACAATTACAATCACTTTTAAAAGAAGAATATCGTACACACGTTGTATATCCAAAGCAGGAGAATATTTTTAATGCTCTGCATTATACAAGCTACCGAGATACGAAGGTGCTTATTTTAGGACAAGATCCATATCATGGGCCAGATCAAGCGCACGGTTTAAGTTTTTCGGTGCAACCTGGTGTACGTACGCCGCCGTCACTCCAAAACATGTATAAAGAATTACTGGATGACCTTGGCTATCCAATCCCGAATAACGGCTATTTAGTAAAATGGGCGGAGCAAGGTGTGCTTTTACTAAATACTGTATTAACTGTGCGTCAAGGAGAAGCCAACTCCCATAAAGGAAAAGGATGGGAAGTTTTCACAGATCGCATTATTGAATTGTTAAATGAACGTGAGAAACCAGTTATCTTTGTGTTATGGGGGCGACCTGCTCAGGCAAAGAAAAAGCTCATTACAAATCCAAATCATCATATTATTGAATCTGTTCATCCAAGCCCATTATCAGCACGCCGAGGGTTCTTTGGCAGCAAACCATTTTCAAAAATAAACAACTTGTTAGTAAAACAAGGAGAACAGGAGATTGATTGGCAAATTCCGAACCTCTAAATGAGAGTTCTTTCATTTAGAGATTTATACATGTAAAAACAGACCACTACATATGTAGCGGCCTGTTTTTATTTATTTATTTATTTTCTTCTTTTTTTAATTTCGCATCTAGTACGAACGTACCAAATGGAATAACAGATGCAACAAGCGCACCAAATGCCCATGACTTTGATTTATGATGAATAGTGGTTACTTGAAAGACAGCGTAGATGAATAGTATAAACAAGACACCATGTGCCATACCTGCTACAGTAACGGCTTTTGCAAAACCTGCAAAATATTTCAGCGGCATTGCGATGAATAGAAGGATGAGAAAAGAAATTCCTTCAAGTACTCCAATAACTCTTAAACGTCCAATCGGTGTTGATAACATAAAATGACCTCCTTATAAGCCTGTCTATGATAAATTTGTATTCTTTTTGTGAATAAAATAGCCTATTTTATTCCATTATAATCGAAAATAAACTTTACACTACAAGAATAGTGCAAAGTTCAAAATATCTTCACAAGCTGCTAAAAATAAAAGATAAATCCCGCTGAAATATTTGACTTCAGCGGGATTTTATAGACGATTGGTTTAATTAATCTTCAGCGAGCAAGCTATTCTATACAAGCACTTCGCTGTTTAATACAAATTGTTCTACGACTTTTGCAACACCGTCATTCATGTTTGTGTCTGTTACATGATTAGCAATGGCTTTAATGTCATCAGGTGCATTGCCCATTGCAACGCCAAGGCCAGCAAATTCAATCATTGCTAGGTCATTGTAGCTATCGCCCATTGCGATAACTTCTTCACGTTGAATACCAAGTTTTTGGATGAGTTGGTTTAAGCTTGTGCCCTTTGTTACGCCAGCCTCTGTAAATTCTAAGAAGAATGGCTTTGAGCGCATAACACTTAATTGTCCTTCAAATTCTTGCTGTAATTTTTTTTCAACCTCTACAAGGCGTTCTGGTGCTTCCATCATTAATACTTTCACAACAGGTTCTTTCACTGTATCTACAAAACTATCAATTTCAATAATTGGCATACCCGTAATATGAGCTTCAACTTCTGTATATTGATTATTTTCTTCTGTTACAATGTCATCGCCGATATACGTATGAATCCAAACATTCTCATGCTGGCTTGTTTTATATAAATTATGAACGGTTTCAGGTGATAACGTACTGCTAAATAATTCCTCATTTGTTTTGCAGTTAATAATTTTTGCGCCGTTAAACGATAAAATAAAACTTCCGTATTCTTCTAAACGAAGTTCTTTTGCAATCGCCCACATCGCAAATGTTGGACGGCCAGAAGCTAGTACGACTTTCACGCCGCACTCTTGTGCTTTCATCAGCGCTTCTTTTGTACGCGGTGAAATGGTATGGTCATCGCGAAGTAATGTATCATCTAAATCTAGTACAATCATTTTATAAGACATTTGAATGGTCCTTCCTATATGGATTTAACATAAGTTATAAGACATCGAACTTCTCTGTTAATGGAATCGATTCCGTGCGCATTCATATACAAGCAGAAGAATTTTGTCTGCTCGTATATGTCTCTATTATCGTAACAATACTTAAAATAGACTGCAATGCTTGAAGTTTGCCAATTTGATTTACATTTTGTGTCGATTGGTTCAACTAACCCTCAGTGGGGGAGGAAGAACCCCACACTGAGGGAAGTTTCACTTTACGATGCTTGTTTGTCCGTTGAACGAGAAAATAATACTTCTAGTATAATTGCCATTACAGAACCGAGTACAAGGCCGTTGCTTAAAAAGGATGCAAGAAACGGTGGAAGTGAAGAAAAGGATTCTGATGGGATGAACATGACACCAATCCCGGTAAAGAGAGCGAGACCGGAAACTTTGAATAAGCGCTCTTTATCTTTTACAGTTTCATATTCTCGAAAAGCTAGCCCAATCATACTTGCAAATACAGGATAAATAGCTGCATAACCAACAGCTACTGGAATCGCTGCAAAGAAAGATGTAACTTTCGGAAATAGGCTAATGAGAATAATAAAGGTTGAACCTAGAATAAACGGTAATCGTTTATAAATATTTGTTGTTGAAATAAAACCAGCTGATCCAGAAATAGCAACAGGCCCAATTGCTGAAAAAAGGCCCCCAAGAAGCTGGTTGATGCCAGTAATAACCCCTGCTTGTTTAAATCGATTTTGTATTGGGGTTTCTTCATGTTTTGAAACGACTTGTTGCACAACGCGAATACTTGCTAACATGTTTGTAAGCAGTAGTAGTGTTACGAAAACAACCGTAATGACCATATTCCATTCTACGCGGGGCATACCGAAAACAAAGATAGAAGGAAGATGGATGATATCATTTACTGGTGTAATCGGATTAGAGAGTCCGAAGGAAGCAAATAGAATCCAGCCGATTACGATACTACATAAAACAGAATATTGTCCCAGAACAGGTAGCTTCATAATAAAGAATGATAGTAAAATAACGATGAGAGAAAGAAGAAGTACTTTTCCTTGTATTTCTTTATGTTGTCCATCAAGTCCAAACATTCCTTTCAAAAAGGAGCCGCTTAGCTGGGCAACGAGAAGAAATAAATATGTTCCGACGACTGTTGGTGTAAAATAGCGCACGAGCTTATCGATAAGCCCAAATACACTAAGAAGGATACAAATGAGACCGCTTAGTAAAAAAGAATATTGTAATACACGAAGTGTTTCACCACTTGACCCGAATAACGTAATTCCGAGGCTTGCGTATAATGAAAATATACCCCACCAAAGTCCAGCAGGCCCTTCTTGAATTGGCAAGCGATGTCCAAATACAGCTTGTAATATGCCGGCAAAGCCAAGAACAAATAATGTTCGTTGTACAAAAGCGATAGCCTCTGCCCCTTCAAGTCCGTAATTAGCAGCAACACTAATCGGAACAATAAGACTACCGGCTAAAATAAATAATGCCCATTGCAAGGCAGAAAGAAATGTTTTCATCTTATCGACCTCTTTCTTGTATTCCGTTTCTAGTATATATGTATTTGATTTGTTGTGGCAAAGATTGAACATAGAGAAAAGAGATGAAAGAATATCATGAGTGCACGTAAACAATTGATTATTGCAATTATATGTATGTGTTTCGTTGTAATTGTCGGAACTATCGGGTTTATGATAATAGAAGAGATTAGTATGTTTCAAGCATTTTGGATGACAATGATTACTGTATTAACAGTTGGATATGGAGATGCCGTCCCATTAACGAAAGCAGGAAAGATTTTTGCCCTTTTAATTATTCCACTTGGTGTCGGTATTGTGACGTATGCAATTGGGGTAGTAGCAGCTATGATTGTCGAGGGAAATTTATTTCAAGCGATGCGGAGGAAGAAGATGGAGAAACAAATTGCAGAAATAAAAGATCATATTATTGTGTGCGGGTGCGGCAGGGTTGGTTTGCAAGTTGTGCAAGAATTACGAGAAAAAAACATTCCGTTTATTGTTGTTGATAGAGAAGAGTCTGTATTAGTAGAGCAAAAGCTTTTATATGTACACGGCGATGCAACAGAAGATGGGGTGTTACATAAAGCTGGTATTACGAGGGCAATTGGTTTAGTGGCAATCGTTTCCAGTGATGCAGAAAATGTGTTCATTACATTAACTGCAAGGGGCCT
This sequence comes from Bacillus sp. AFS018417, assembly GCF_002560985.1. Lineage (NCBI taxonomy): Bacteria > Bacillati > Bacillota > Bacilli > Caryophanales > Bacillaceae > Bacillus > Bacillus sp. AFS018417. The sequence goes on along the minus strand of NZ_NTTM01000041.1, from coordinate 63,010 downwards.
AAATGCGAATATTAAAATCATAGCTCGGGCAGAAAAACAAGAATCGGAAGAGAAGCTAAGACGCGCTGGCGCGAATAAAGTTATTAATCCATCCAGTATGGCGGGAATTCATATTGCAAAAGGCATTACAAATCCTTTAACGGTTAATTATATAGATACAGTGTTATATGGAACAGAACAGAATTTTGCTATTGAAGAAATTGAAATGGCTGCAGGGTCATCCTTAATTGGGAAAACATTAATAGAAGGAAATGTAAGAAATCGTTTTGATGTTACGATTTTAGCGATTTTGCGAGATGGGCATATTATTCATAACCCAACAGGGGCGGAAAAGTTGGCAGAACGTGATATGATAATAGTATTTGGTCCAGTAGAGAAATTGGAGCAATTTGAGAAAGAATTACAATACATGAGGTGATAAAGAATGCAAATATCTAGCGATAAGATTTTGAATAAAATGGCAAGCGAAATTGCAAAAGCGAAAGGAAGCGAATCACATAAAACGAAAGAACATCTTCTAGTTGTTCGTGCATTATGCGATTTATTGCTTGAAGAACAGACGGAAGTTCCTGCGTATGTTGAGCCGAAAATACAAACACATGTTATAGCGCCGCAAATGCCGGTTCAGCCAATTGCTTCGTTTTCAGGAGAGCCTGTATATATAAAAGAAGACGATGCAAATGGAAACTCTCTTTTTGATTTTTAAGAGTTAAATAGTTGGATTATGTGTAAAAAATTTTTTATTATAAAAATAAAAAGGGGAATTCCAATGAAAATTTTCTTCTTATTAGGTTGTATTGCAGCTGCACTAGCTGTTGCACTCGGTGCATTTGGAGCGCATGGACTTGAAGGGAAAATCTCTGCGAAAATGTTAGATGTGTGGAAAACAGGTGTTACGTATCAAATGTTTCATGCAGGTGGATTATTTGTTGTAGCTTTGTTAATGGACAAGATTCAATCTTCTCTTGTAAGCGCAGCAGGCTGGTGTATGGTGGCAGGTATTATTATGTTTTCCGGAAGCTTATACGCATTAAGTACAACTGGTATGAAATTTTTTGGTCCAATCACTCCGCTTGGCGGCGTAGCATTTATTGTAGGCTGGGTTTTATTGGGAACTGCGGTCGTAAAAGGATTATAAAGTGAAACTTCTTCTTGGGAAACGTTTTTCTTCCCAAGAGGTTAGTTGAACCAATCGGGCCCTTCAGATGGTTTGTACTTTACTTCCTTATCTAACCTCTTACCAGCTGTTTGGGCGGGATAAAAATAAAACAAAAGCTGGCATTTGCCAGCTTTTTCTTATCATCTTGGAGGGTAAGTTGCTGGTTGTTGTCCTGGGAAGTAGGTGATTTCTCCAGGAAATTCTACATAGTCAAGATAGATCATAAGTAGTAAATAACGTTTTCCGGACTTAGGTTCACTTACAATGATATGATCGCGTCCTGCAGCCTCAATGATGCCTGTATAGGATTGTGTACCAAGTGTGCTGCCGCGCTCATATGTCATGAAAAAAGTCGCTGGTTTTCCTTTGTTTAAACGAAGGATATTTTCAATATACGATTGCTCAAGTGGAAGCATACCTTGAGAAGCGGCAATTTGCGCTTGAGTAGGTTGCGGCGTTTGTGGCATTTGCATTTGTTGTCCTGGTTGCCCTGGTTGCCCTGGTTGCGGCTGCATATATCCACCAGATGGTTGATAAAATCCTCCCCCATAGTATGGGTTTTGTTGCTGTGCCATACAAAATCCCTCCTCTTTTCAATTCACTAATATACACCTGGACAGGCTTCACCAGTTGGTTGGAAAAAGCAATGGTTTTTAAAACGACCAGAATTTTCTTGATCAAACCAAGTTGGCGGACAATCACCTGGTGGTCGGAAAAACCATAAAGAAAAATTAGCAGGCCAAAAGCGTTCACCTTGAACTGTGCGTCTTGCCAAAGCGACATCACTTTCACGAGCACGCTGATAAAAGTAACCTTTTTGCGTCGCCTCAAACCCACCAGGACTTTGAAATACCATTTGACGAAGGTTTCGAATCTTTTTAAAGTCTAAGCAATTCCCTCTTACGCGATTGACGCCGACATTTCCAACCAAAAGCATTCCTTTAGGCCCTTCTCCTTCTGCTTCTGCCCGCATTAACCTTGCGAGTAGTCTTAATTCTTCATCTGTATAGGCAATAACACCCATCTCTTTCACCTCTCTTATTACTCTGCTAGAGAAAAGAAAGTGTAGAACAATCACTAATTCATAGGTATGAAAAAAAAGGAGCAGATATGACAACTAAGCCATGTTTTGTGATGAGGGATAATCTTTAGTTTGATTGAGGGTTGATTCAACTGAGAGTGTTAGCAGGGTATAAAAAAAGGAACGAAAAATCGTTCCTTTTTAGCTTATACATGTAAAAATTTTGCGACCTTCTCGCTTGGTAAAATGTTTCCAATGAAAAATGTTCCAAACTCACCGTAACGTGCACTTACTTCATCAAAGCGCATTTCGTATACAAGTTTCTTAAATTGAAGAACATCATCAGCGAATAATGTTACGCCCCATTCATAATCATCAAAACCTACAGAGCCAGTAATGATTTGGCGTACTTTTCCTGCATATTGACGACCGATTTTGCCGTGGCTATACATTAATTTTTTACGCTCTTCCATCGGTAACATGTACCAGTTATCATCACCTTGGCGGCGCTTGTCCATTGGATAGAAGCAAACGTGATTTGCTTTTGGTAATGTTGGGTATAGACGCGCAAGAATTTGTGGATTTTGGTACGGATCTTCTTCAGCAGGAAGATAGTTACTTAACTCCACAACAGATACGTAAGAGTATGTAGGAAGCATATACTCTGCTAATGTTGTTTTATTGAATTCTGCTTCAATTTCATTTAATTCTTCCATTGTTGGACGTAAAATCATGAACATGATATCAGCCTTTTGTCCAACGATTGTATACATTGCATGGCTACCTTGTTTTGCAGTTTCTGTTTTGTTCCATTTTTCAACGATGTTGAAAAATTCGAACATTGCTTGCTGACGTTCGTCACTAGATAATGTTTTCCATGCCGCCCAGTCCATAGAACGGAAATCGTGTAAACAATACCAACCATCTAACGTTTTTGCTGCTTCACTCATTAGATTCACCTCGAATAGTCAAGTTTTACACGTTAACTATATCATATATAGATGAAAAAGCATGTATCGGAATCTTGGAAGCACAAAATTGTCACATTTCATGGCGGAATTTTAAGAAAATATAATCATTTTTATTTTGCCTATTTTTTAGAAGCAATAAGTTTAAAATATAGATAAAAAGCGGTATTCTTAAATATGGATTTGAATTTGTAGGAGGGTTATTCGTGAGCGATTTATTTACAACAGTAAAAGAAAAAGTTCAAGGGAAAGGCGTTTCTATCGTACTTCCTGAAGGAACTGATGAAAGAATTTTAGGCGCTGCAGAGCGTTTAGCAAAAGAAGAATTAGTAAAACCAATCTTAGTTGGTAATAAAGAAGAAATTAGCGCAAAAGCTGCTAGCATGAACTTAACATTAGCAGGTGTTGATATTTATGACCCAGCTACATACGAAGAAATGGATGCAATGGTAGCATCTTTCGTTGAACGCCGTAAAGGTAAAGCAACAGAAGAAGCTGCTCGTGAAATCTTAAAAGACGAAAACTATTTCGGTACTATGCTTGTATACATGGGAAAAGCACAAGGCTTAGTAAGCGGTGCAGCTCATTCTACAGCTGATACAGTTCGTCCAGCACTTCAAATCATTAAAACAAAACCAGGCGTTACAAAAACTTCTGGCGTATTTATCATGGTACGTGAAGAAGAGAAATATGTATTCGCTGACTGTGCAATCAACATTGCTCCAAACAGCCAAGATTTAGCTGAAATTGGTATTGAAAGTGCAAAAACAGCTGAATTATTCGGCATCGATCCACGCGTTGCAATGTTAAGCTTCTCTACAAAGGGTTCTGCGAAATCTCCAGAAACAGAGAAAGTTGTAGAAGCAACTCGCATCGCGAAAGAAATGGCTCCTGAGTTAACATTAGACGGTGAGTTCCAATTTGACGCTGCATTCGTACCATCTGTAGCAGAAAAGAAAGCACCAGGCTCTGTTATTAAAGGTGATGCTAACGTATTCGTATTCCCAAGCTTAGAAGCTGGTAATATCGGCTACAAAATTGCACAACGCTTAGGTAACTTCGAAGCAGTGGGACCAATCTTACAAGGCTTAAACATGCCAGTAAATGATTTATCTCGTGGTTGTAACGAAGAAGAAGTGTACAAGTTAGCTCTAATTACAGCAGCTCAAGCACTATAATTATGAAAAAAGCCCCGCATTTGCGGGGCTTTTTAGTTTTCTAATCCAAGTGATTTATTGTTTCGATCAATAATGCGCTGTAAGTGATGTTCGTATAATGGTACTTCGTCTATTGTAAGCTGTGACGGTGTTAACTGCGGTGTGAAATGCTGTAATGTTTGTAAAAGTCGCATCATCAAATCTTGTACGGTAATGTCTTTACCAAGTAGTTCTGATAAGGAAGCCATCGTACTTGGAACGATTTCGGGATAGGTAAACTTTGTTTCTTCTCCTTGAATAGCTAAGTTATAAAAATCACGAACAAGTGCAGCGCGTTCTGAACCGCTATTTGTGGCACATAAATAAATTTGTACAGCAACGCCTCCACGAATGCGGCGCTGTGAAATACCAGCAAACTTTTTATTGTCAATGCTTAAATCATAGCTACCAGGACAGTAAGAGCCGACGATTTCTTTTGCTTCAATATTGACATCATAATCTTTTAGCATTTCTTTAATTAAATGCCACATTGTATCATAGCCAAGATCGATATCAATGCCTTTTTCTGTTTCTTGGAATAGAAGAGAGACGTTCAGAACACCCTCATCTAACACAACAGCGAGCCCGCCTGAATTGCGGACAATGGCATTGAAACCTTTACTTTTTAAAAATTCAATTCCCTGTTTTAAATAAGGTAATCGTGTATCTTGAATGCCAAGAACAATTGTATTGTGATGAACCCAAGAGCGCATTGTTGCAGCAGATGTACCGTTTCCGACTGTTGTACATAACGTATCATCCATTGCGAAAGACTGCAGCGCATGGAATTGCGGACCTAAGCTTGATTGATCAACAATGCGCCACTCTGGTTGAGATAGAATCGAACGAGAATCGCTCATGTAAATAACCCCTTATCTATAAAATGACAATATTTATCAGTAAGACCCCCACCTCAAGATTCAGAGAAAAGCGAAGAAGATAGGTGGGGGATAACTGCCCGTAAAAGCCCGATTGGGCGGGCTTTCCATCAGTGGGGGAAAAACACCACTGATGGAAGTTTCACTTTATTATAGCAAAAAAGAGAGAGTAGAGAGGAAGGTTGTGAAGAAGAACCTGAAAGGATTGAAAAAGCTAGAAAAAACTAGAGTTAAAAGAAAATCCGAAAAAAGAGAGTTATCCCGATGTACGTAGAGAATCTAAGATGGAAGAATTTTAAACGGTGAATGAAACCATAATAAAAAGGATGCTATCATAGCATCCTTCTCATTCCGCAATCTTTTCTAAATTTCCGTTTCGATCCATGCGAAACGAGGTTTGTGTACGCTCTTCGTCGTCCATTAATGCAAGTTTACGCGCGCGGTTCATAATTTTCATCAGCGTCTCGTAATCTTCTTGAACTGTAGTTGATTGCTGTTCTAGTTTTTCCACTTTCGTTTCTAATTCAGCATTTCTTCGCATATACTCGGCAATTTCTTGTTTCAATCTCTCATTCTCTCTTTCAAGCGCGGATACTTTTACATTAGAAGTTCCGAGTGACTGTAGAAAATGGATAACGTCGTGCATAGCAATGGAAGAAGTTGTTGGCGTTACTTGGGCAGTTTGAACAGTTTGAACAGTTTGAACGTTTTGAACGGTTTGGATAGGTTGCTCAATTTCGATAGCTATATTTTCATCGGTTGTTACAGTAGATGAAATCGGCGGTGTATATAGAAGGCGTTTTTTCGCCTGTTCGCCGCCATTTGCACGCATTTTATCTTTACGATGCTTTTTCGCAAGTTGTAATGCTTGATCGTAACTATAGCGCACCACAGCATTCCAACGAAATCCACAAGCTGCTGAGGTACGATTTAATTTATCACCAACTTCTTCAAAGGCATTTAATTGTGTACTTCCTTCGCGAACGTGGCGCAAAACGGTTTCAGCAAGAAGTAAATCATCTTCTTCAGTCCAAGCATCTTGTCTTACTTTCATAGATTCATCTCCCTTTCTTTTTATCAATATCTTATTTTTAGAATGGACAAAATAAACCCCTTTTATACAAAGCTTTTAAAATTATGGTAGATTTTGAGCGGAAGTGTGTTTGCAGGTTATATTTGCTGTGCGAAAAAGCGAGAGTATGTGATTGGTTTGACATGAAACCTGGCAGGAAGAAAACTTGCATCACATCAAAAAGAAAGGTAAAATACCATTTAGTGTTTATTGTTATATGTACTTGAGAAAAGTTTCAAATAGAGGAAGTGTTATATAAAATGGGAAACGAATTTCGTGTGTGTGATGATTGTCAGGCAACGAATATTAAGACGTTAGTACCGCGTTTAAAAAAAATAGATGAATGTGCAGATATTCAAATCGGATGCCAATCGTATTGCGGTCCCGGTCGTAAGAAATCATTTGCATTTGTAAATAACCGTCCAGTTGCAGCACCAAATGAAGATGAGTTAATTAAAAAAATTGAAGCAAAGTTAAACAAGTAAAAAGATACGATATCGTATCTTTTTTTTGTACACTAAAGTTTTTCAGGGCGTAAAAAAGTTTTGTATAACAAAATTAGTGGTTGACAAATTTTAGTGTAAATTTGTAGAATGATATTGAGAATCATTATCGGAATCAAGAACCGCTCTTGGTTTTCTTTTTTGCCCTATAATGAGAATGAATTTCATTATTATTTATGTATATTAAGAGTTAGGATGTTGTAGATGGAAGTGAGTACGAGAAGGTTTTACGAAGAAGAATCGGTAGACGTAAAAGAGATAAAAAGCCGGCCTCTTATTGCCTTAATGATTTTAATTGTTGGGACTGCTTTATTAGCTTTAAGTATGGCAACTTCTATATCGTTTGGTGCTGCCGATATTAGTTTGAAAACAGTATGGCAAGCTGTGTTTCAGTTTGATGAATCGATTACATACCATAATGTTATTCAAGAATTGCGGCTTCCAAGAGCGATTGGAGGAGCAGTTGTTGGAGCATTTTTAGCAGTATCTGGTGCGATTATGCAGGGGATGACGCGAAACCCACTTGCGTCTCCGTCACTTATGGGGATTACAGACGGATCAGTATTTGGAATTGCGATTATGTTTGCGTTCTTTCCAAACTCGCCATACTTCATGTTCGTAATTGCTTCCTTTATTGGTGCAGCATTTGGTGCGAGCATTGTGTATGGGATTGGTGCAGCATCTCAGGGTGGATTAACGCCAATTAAGTTAGCGTTATCAGGAGCGGCGATTAGTGCATTATTAGGCGCAATTTCCTCTGGGATTGCACTATATTTTAACTTAGCGCAAGAAGTTAGTATGTGGCATGCAGGCGGTGTTGCTGGTGTAAAATGGGAAAGTTTACGTATGCTACTTCCAGTTGGTCTCGTTTGTCTTATTGTTGCTATTATGCTAGCAAGATATATTACGATTTTAAGTTTTGGTGAAGAAATTGCTATTGGACTTGGACAAAATACGAAGCTCATTAAGTTGATTGGAACTATCCTTGTCCTTATTTTAACAGGTTCTGCGGTTTCAATGGCTGGATCTGTTGGGTTTGTTGGCCTTGTTATTCCACACTTAACGCGCTTTCTTGTTGGGTCAGATTATCGCTGGGTGATTCCGTGTGCTGCCGTTTTAGGCGGCTTGCTTGTTGAATGTGCCGACATAATCTCCCGTATTATAAATCCGCCATTTGAAACACCAATTGGTGCTGTAACAGCGATGGTCGGAGTACCATTCTTCCTCTACTTAGCACGTAAAGAAGGGAGAGGGAAAATGTGAATCAAGGAATTTTAACGAAAAAAAATATTTCAATTTTATCTAGTATTAGTATTTTAATTTGTGCAGTATTTTTCATTAGCTTATATACAGGTACATTCAAAGTGTCACCGGTTGAAGTATTAAAAACACTCGTTGGACTTGGAGCCGAAGATCAAGCAACAATTTTATTTGATTTTCGTATGCCACGAATAATTATTGCAATTTTCGTTGGATCAGCTTTGGCTGTTTCAGGTGCAATTATGCAAGGACTATCTCGAAACCCACTTGCTGATCCAGGGATTATGGGTATTAATGCCGGGGCTGGATTATCGGTTGTTGTCTTTGTTTATTTCTTCTTTGGAAAAGTAACGATGTCTTCGTTTTTATCTGTATTTATTTTGCCGTTTTTTGCTTTAGTTGGTGCAATACTGGCGGCAGTTATTATTTATGCGCTTGCTTGGAAGGACGGAGTTTCTCCGGTTCGTTTAATTCTTGTCGGGATTGCCGTAGCAGCCGGATTTGGAGCTGTAAGTCTAGTATTCTCGATGAAAATGACATCAAATGATTTCCGCTTTGCTACGATTTGGTTATCGGGAAGTTTATGGGGAACAGATTGGAAATTCGTATTAAGCGTTCTGCCGTGGATGCTTATTTTCTTACCGATTGCTTTTATGAAGGCACACGTCTTAAATGTAATGAATTTAGGAGATGCAGCGGCAACAGGTCTCGGTTTGGATGTTGAGAAAGAACGCCGCAAGTTACTATTTATCGCTGTTTGTTTAGCTGGTGCCTCCGTTGCAGTAGCAGGGGGAATTAGTTTTATTGGATTAATGGCTCCCCATCTTGCGCGCCGCTTAGTAGGTGGAAAGCATCAAATAATGTTACCAACTGCTGCGTTAATTGGAACATTATTGCTATTGTTTTCTGATCTTCTTTCACGCAGTTTACTTACAACATCAGAAATACCAGTCGGTCTTGTCATTTCAGTGATAGGCGCGCCGTATTTCATTTATTTACTTGTAAAAACAAGATAAGGGAGACGATCTATATGCCATCTTTATCAGTTGATTCGATATCTGTTGGATATAATGAAAATTTCATTATTGATGGGTTATCTGTTGAAATACCTGAAGGGAAAATTACAACAATTATTGGTCCAAATGGATGTGGGAAATCTACGCTGCTCAAAACAACTTCGCGCATTTTAAAGGCAAAACGGGGCACTGTTTATTTGGACGGGAAAGCAATTGAGAAACAGGCGACGAAAGAAATTGCGAAAAAAATGGCGATTTTGCCGCAGACAGCAGAAGTGCCAACAGGTCTTACTGTATTTGAACTTGTTTCATATGGACGTTTCCCGCATCAAAAAGGGTTCGGTACGCTATCAGAAGAAGATTATCGCTACATTCGCTGGGCGCTTGATGTGACTGGCATGAGGGAATTTGCAAATCGACCAGCCGAGGCACTCTCAGGTGGGCAACGTCAACGTGTTTGGATTGCGATGGCACTCGCACAAGGAACAGACTTGCTTGTGTTAGATGAGCCAACAACGTATCTTGATATGGCGCATCAACTTGAAGTGTTGAATTTATTAAGAAAGTTAAATGAAGAAGAAGGCCGGACGATTGTGATGGTTATTCATGATTTAAATCATGCTTCTCGTTTTTCTAATCATATGATTGCGTTAAAAGATGGAAAATTAATGAAACAAGGAACGCCTGATGAAGTCATGACATCTGAAACACTTCGCGAAGTGTTTGAAATTGAAGCACAAATTGTTTCGTGTCCTGTCAATGGCAAACCAATTTGTCTTACTTACGATTTAATGGAAATCAATAAAGTGAAACTTTCAGCAGTGGGGGTTTTTTCATCCCCCACTGCTGGTTAGTTGAACCAATCGGGCTTTTACGGGCAGTTATCCCCCACCTATCTTCTTCGTTTGTCTCTCAATCTTGAGGTGGGGGTCTTACTGCCCGTTAATGCGGGATAAACAAGTGCGTAAGCAGGCTTAATTTGGTTCTAGCGGGCAATAAATGGCTGACGATAGAGTCGGAGATTTACTGCCCGTTAGAACGGGAGAAGGTTAGGTTTCCATAATTTTGTAAAAATGGTTGGTTTTATGAAGAGACTCTTGTAGATGGTCATTTTGTAAGAAAGAGTTTCGTAGCGCTGTCTATTTAGAGTGAGATTATAATAAGGTCAGGAGAGAGAATCATGAAGAAGTTCAAAGTTACTCTATTAGTTTTCGTGTTAGCTATTATTTCTGTATTATTTGCTGCATGTTCTTCTGATAAGAAAGAAGAAAAGAAAGCAGATGCAAAAAGTGAAGAGCGCGTTGTCAAACATGCTAAAGGGGAAATTAAAATTCCTGCAAATCCAAAGAGAATTGCTGATTTAAGCGGGTCAACAGAAGAATTATTAATATTCGGCATGAAACCTGTTATTACGGCAAATACGACCGAAGAGAAAATTGATGCACATATTGCAAATCAATTAAAAGGTGTGAAGCCAGTTGGTTCTGCTTGGGGCGATAAAATTAACATCGAAGCAGTAGCTGCTGCAAAACCAGATGTAATTTTGGTGAACAATCGTCAAGAAAAAATCTATGATCAATTATCTAAAATTGCACCAACAGTTATGTTAAGTACCCCATTAGATCAGTGGCGTCCAAAGTTTGAAGAAGTAGGTGAAATCTTCGGTAAAGAAAAAGAAGCAGCTGCATGGCTGAAGAAATATGATGAAAAAGCAAGCCAATTACATGATGAAATCGTTGCAAAAACTGGCGATGCGAAATTCATGGTAATGGCTGCATATCCGAACGCATTCCGTGTTTACGGTGATTACGGTTACGGTAGTGTTCTATTTAAAGATTTAAAATTGCCAGCAGTTAATGGCACACCAACAGATAAGCCGTTAGTACAATTGCAAAAAGAAGCATTAATTGATTATAATCCGGACTATTTATTTGTATTTACAACAGGTGACGGCACGCAGCGTCTAAAAGAATTCCAAGAAGAAACAATTTGGAAAAACATGAACGCTGTGAAAAACAATCATGTGTATATGATTAAAAATGAAGATCTCAATAAAGGATACTTCCCGCTTGGTAAAGAGATGTTATTAGATGAGCTATCTAATTTTATTTTAGAAAAATAATGATGATAGAGCAAATCACCTTCGTTTTTTGAAGGTGATTTGCTTTTTATACAGTAATATACAGTCTTTCATTTCTTTCTGTTTCGCCTTTCGTTTATAATAGGAGTAAGAACGTATAGTGGAGGGCGGTGAATTTTAATGGCATATGTAAGTGACAAATTAGATGAAACGAAAGTGTTTAAAGACCCAGTGCATAAGTATGTGCATGTGCGCGATCGCGTGATTTGGGATTTAATCGGGACGAAAGAGTTTCAACGTCTGCGCCGCATTAAGCAGCTAGGGACGACATTTTTTACATTTCACGGTGCGGAGCATAGTCGCTTTACTCATTCATTAGGTGTCTATGAAATTATCCGCCGTATGATTGACGATGTGTTTGATGGAAGACCAGATTGGAATGCTGAAGATCGTTTGTTGTGCTTATGTGCAGCACTCCTGCATGATGTAGGACATGGTCCTTTTTCGCATTCATTTGAAAAAGTCTTTGAGTTAAACCATGAAAAATTTACACAAGCAATTATTGTAGGTGATACAGAAATTCATGATGTATTAAGCCGTGTTGATCATGAGTTTCCGCAAAAGGTAGCGGATGTCATTGCGAAAACTTCTACTAATAAATTAGCGATCAGTATGATTTCCAGCCAAATTGACGCAGATCGCATGGACTATTTATTACGAGATGCGTATTTCACAGGTGTGAAATATGGGAACTTTGATATGGAGCGGATTTTACGAGTAATGCGTCCATTTAATAATCAAGTTGTGATTAAATATAGCGGAATGCATGCTGTAGAGCACTATATTATGAGTCGCTATCAAATGTACTGGCAAGTGTATTTTCATCCGGTAACGCGCAGTGCTGAAGTAATCTTAACAAAAATTTTGCACCGGGCGAAAGCATTGCATGAACAGTACTATACATTTAAATATCATCCGGTTCATTTCTACTCTTTATTCGAAGGAGAAGTAACGATAGAGGATTATTTAAAGTTAGACGAGAATGTGATGTATTATTACTTCCAAGTATGGCAGGAAGAAGAGGATGCCATTTTAAGTGATTTATGTCGCCGTTTTATGAACCGTAACTTGTTCAAATGTGTAGATTTCACAGAAAAGCACGGGCTAAACAATTGGGTAGAATTAAATAGTTTATTTAAGAAAATTGGGCTTGATCCAGAATATTATTTGGTAGTAGATTCCACATCAGATCTGCCATATGACTTTTACCGTGCAGGTGAAGAGGAAGAACGTCTGCCAATTTTACTCCTTATGCCAAATGGAGAGCTGCGTGAATTATCTCGTGAGTCGGATATTGTTGAGGCAATTACAGGTAAAAAGAGAACTGATCAAAAATTGTTCTATCCACATGATTTAATCTACGAAGAAGGAAGGAAAGGAAAATATAAAGAAAAAATTATTCAGCTATTAGAAGGAAAGAAATAAGAAGCAGCCTGAGGACTGCTTCTTATTAAAGAAAAATGAAATTATTTGTCGCTTAAGCGTTTTCCGCCAACTGCATAGTGATTTTTAGACATTTCTTCGATGAAAACAACGATGTTTTCTTCAGGAGCACCAGTTGTTTCGCTTACTGCTGCAGTTACTTTCTCAGCAAGAGCTTTCTTTTGTTCTTCTGTGCGTCCTTCTAGCATTTTTACTGTTACGTATGGCATATGTATCGCTCCTTTTATGTAGATTACAGTACTATTATAACGGATTCTTAAAGAGAACAATCAGAAAAAGAAAATTTTTTTAACATAATGAAGAGGGAGAGGAAGTATGGAACACTTTTTTGCATATCCGCTGCAACAATTACCGTTGTTGGCAATGGCTGTTGTAATGGCGCTGTCAGTACACGAATTCGCACATGCTTATGTTGCATATAAATTTGGAGATGATACAGCCAAGAGGCAAGGTCGTTTAACATTATCTCCGCTGGCACATTTAGATATAATCGGGCTTATTGCTGTATTATTAATCGGATTTGGTTGGGCACGTCCAGTACCCGTCAATCCTTATAATTTTAAAAGACCACGTCTTGCTGGTATTCTTGTTTCAATTGCTGGACCAATTAGTAACTTATTATTAGGAGCTCTTGGGCTTATTGCTTGGTATAGCTTGTTGAAATTTGGAATTATTGATGCAGTCCCAATAGCAGTAGGAGAAACACTATTTCAGTTCTTTCAAATTTTTATCGGGATTAATATAGTTTTATTTATTTTTAATTTATTACCAATCCCGCCATTAGATGGTTACCGTGTTGTGGAAGATTTAGCACCGACAAATTTACGTGCGAAAATGACGCAATATGAAAAATACGGTTCAATCTTTTTATTAATTCTTGTGATCACGCCGTTAGATCGATATACGATTCAGCCAATTTTCCAAGTCGTCATTCCGCATGTTTTAGGTATGCTGCATAGTATAATTGGACCATTATTTGGATTGTATTAGAAGAGAAGGGGAGGTTTTCTTATGGCAGAGAAAAAGAAACAAATCGGCTTTAATATTATTAAAAATGACTCCACAGATGGACATGGCGGTTTTGGAGTCGGCGCATTAAGTCTAGAAAATATTTCTCCTGTTATTATTGATGTAACAGAAGGAACAGCAGTTGTTGATATCGGTGCGATGCATGCACGCAGTGCTGCTGAAAAAGGAATTAAATTTTTAACTAATAAAGAAGAAGTACCAAATGCAAAACCATATTGGCTCGTTTGGGTGACAATTGAGCGCACTGCAAACGGTGCATATTATGCAGGTGTAACTGCATGCGAAATGACAATAGACCGCGAAATTCGCCGCGGCTATAAATCATTGCCTGAGCACGTAAATAAAATGGATAAATCATTAAAACGTTACATCATGGTTGATCATATGGATGAACCTTCTAAAAAAGTGCTTGGTACATTCTTAAAAGAGCATAATGAAGAGCTGTGGAATCTTTCTAGTGAGAAACTACGTAGTGAATTGTTAGGAAAGTAATAGGAAATCCCTTTCTTGTTGAAAGGGGTTTTTTTATTTGCTCTGAAATAGGTTTGTGGTGAAATATCAGTAAATGTATTTTATATGCAGGAAATAAAGAATCTTGTCAGAAAACATATTTCATAAAGAGTATGAGAGGGAGGATACATTTTGAAATTGAAGGGAAATAGTATTTTTGTGAAGATTCTTGAAGATAGTGATGCAGAAAAATTGCTAGATTTGGAATTGAAAAACCGAGATTTTTTTCAAACGTATACACCGTTACGAGAAGATGATTTTTATACGTTGGAAAGTCAATTGAATCGAATTAGGGAGAACAAGGAAAAGAAAGATCTTGATCAGCTATACTCATTTGGTATTTACGTAATCGAAACAGAAGAACTAATTGGGAATATTACACTGACAGAGGTGCTGCGTGGCCCTTTACAAAGTTGCTATATTGGATATTCTCTAGATAAAAATCATAATGGGAAAGGATATATGACAGAGGCTGTTAAGCTAGTAGTATCTTACGCATTTGATGAGTTAAAGCTTCACCGAATTGAAGCGGGGGTTATGCCGCATAATATCGGATCGATAAAAGTTTTAGAGAAATCAGGGTTTCATAAAGAGGGAATTGCAAAGAAAAATGTAAAGATAAATGGAAGATGGAAAGATCATCAAGTGTTAGCTATCGTAAATGATAAGGATGAATAGGGGATAGTACTTATTTTGCGCTGTTTAAGAAAGAAAAGGGAGCAGAAGAATTACTGCGCCCTTTTTGTAATGTAATCTTTGAGTGATTTCATTGCATAAAAGTAACTAATCAAAGTCTCACTTTATAAGTTTCCGTTACCAAGGGAAATACTTTTTCCACCAGCTTTCTTTACCTTTCGTTTTCTCTTTTAGCACCGCCTCAAATTCATCTTTTTCATCAATATGATCCATACAATATTCTGTTGGCTCAGTACCTTTTACAAAATACATTTTTACAGAAGTAGGACAACCTTTCGTTGCGATTTTCCCGTTTTCAGGATTAATGTTTAATGCGATAACATTGGCCGGCTGTTTAAAATCTTTTTTCGGGCTTTCCTCTAATCCTTGCTCCATAATGGTTGCCCACATATTTTTCGCATAAGATTGCTCAGCGGGGTTAGAAATCGTCTTTTGTTTATCGTAGCCGACCCAAATACCTGTTATGAGCTGCGGTGTAAAGCCAATCATCCAGCTATCTGTCTCGGTTGAACCTGATTTTCCAGCGTATGTGCGGGATAACTTTGAAATAAGATTTTGTCCAGTGACAGAGGCGTAGCTGCTTAATTTTTTATTAAACATGCCCGTCATCATTTCTTCCATCACAAAGGCATTATTCTCATCAAGAATTTGTTTATTTTCTAAATGAGCATCATACAAGATATTTCCATCATGATCGACAACGCGCCGAATAAATGTTGGTTTGACTTGTTTTCCGCCGTTAGCAATCATGCTGTAAGCATTCACCATTTCAAGCGGTTTTACAGGAGATGTTCCGAGCGCAAGTGATGGAACATCTTTTAATGCGCTTGTAATCCCAAATTGCTTCGCCGTTTTTACAAGTGATTTTTCACCTAAGAAAAGATGTGTTTTCACAGCGTACACATTATCAGAAACAGCAAGTGCTTGCATCATCGTTATAAAGTCATCTGCATAATAACCTTTATAATTCGCTGGGTTATATTTGGAAACACCATCACCTAATGTGAATACAGTATGCTCACTTTTTAAGCGAGTTACTGGTGTAAAGCCTTGCTCAAGAGCGGCGTAATATAAAAAGGGTTTAAATGTTGAACCTGGCTGCCGGTACGCTTGCGTCGCTCGGTTGAATTGACTCTTCTTATAATCGCGTCCGCCAACAAGGGACATTACTTCGCCTGTTTTTGGATTCATGGATACAATAGCCGTTTCTATTTCTGTTGTACTTGGGATGGTTTCTTTTACTGTACTTTCCGCAATTGTTTGTAGCTTTGGATCTAGCGTTGTATATACACGAAGGCCGCCGCGTGCTACTGTTTGTTCATCGAGACCAGCATCATTGATGAGGGAAGCTCGTACAGCATCCTGAAAATAAGGTGCCATTTCTGCTACTTCTTCTTTTTCAAGAGGAGCCAAGGTGAGTTGTTCTTTTTTGGCCGCTGCTGCTTCTTTCTTCGTGATATACCTCTGTTCTACCATTTCATCTAAAATGAGAGCTTGTCTTTCTTTGGCCCGGTTTTCATGTAAGTAGGGAGAATACACACTTGGGCCTTTTGGAATACCTGCAAGCATACTGGCTTCTGCTAAATTTAAATCTTTCGCATTTTTATTAAAGTAGAGACGTGCCGCTGCCTCAATTCCATAGGCACCGTGCCCGTAGTAAATTGTGTTTAAATATCCTTGTAAAATATCATTTTTATTGTAATTAACTTCTAGGCGAACGGTGTACATTGCTTCTAACATCTTTCGTTTCCATGTTTTATCGTGGTCCAAATATAAATTTCGGGCGTATTGCTGCGTAATTGTACTTGCGCCTTGTACCTTTGCCCTCGCTTTAATGTCAGCAATTACTGCCCCGCCGATGCGTTTTACATCAAAACCATGATGTTTATAAAAGCGCTGATCTTCAATAGAAAGCGTTGCTTCTCTCACGTAAGGTGAAATATGGTCGAGTGAAACATTATAGCGTTCCTGCGCTCCGTGACTTTGCCCCATAACAGAGTCATCATTTGCATAAAAGATAGTTGTTTGCGGAACTGCAATAGGTGGTGGTCCGGCAATTTTTGCAACAAGTAAGACAATGAAAATAGTAGAAACAAAGAAAATAACACATGATAACAGTGCAGTGAGGAAAAAGCGTATATATTTTGCTTGTTTTTCATTTGTTGTAAGTTCCATTTTTGTCACCCCTCATAGCATACTTTTACTAGTATTGAGGGTTTTGGCTGTTTTTAAACTAAAAAAGAGCTTCTTATTAAGAAAGAAGCTCAAAAGCACGTGTTGGCCAGTCGGTAATGATTACATCGACGCCGTAATCTATCATCTTTTGTAGGTCTTTGTATTCATTGATTGTATAAGGGCGGAATATGTATCCTTGCTGCTGAGCCATTTGTACAAACTCTTTTGTGAGTAATTCAAAATTTGGATGAAGACCATTTGCCTGTCTTTTCTTTGCTTCAGCAATTGGATCCGCGAGTGGTTCATCGTATAAAATCGCGCGGGGAATCTCTGGTGCTAAAGCTGCAAGCAGGGAAACGGATTCATGATTAAACGAAGAAAATACAATTTGATTAGATAGATGAAATTCGCGAACAAGGTCGACGACTTTTTCTTCTATACGGGGATAACGAATAACATCCGTTTTTAATTCAATATTTAATTGCATTGTTGTTGTAGAAAGCCAAATAAGTACTTCGCGCAGCGTTGGGATTTTTGCTTCATGGAAAGAAGGATCTTTGTAACTGCCAGCATCGAGTGCTTGCAATTGCTGGACAGTTTGTTCATATACAAGTCCTGCTCCATTTGTAGTTCGGTCCACAGTTTCATCGTGAATGACAACAACTTCTCCATCTTTGGATATATGTACATCAAGCTCAATGCCATGCGCACCAACACGCTCAGCCTCTTGAAAAGCAATCATTGTATTTTCTGGGTGCGTACTTCTCACACCGCGATGCGCAAAAATAAGTGGTTGTTTCATAGCAAATTCTCCTTATGGTTCAATTTATCCCGCTATTAACGGACAGTAAGCTCCCTATTTCAAGATTCTGAGGATAGATGGTGATCCGACTGATGGAAGTTTCACTTTGCTTCAATTATGAAACTGAGCAATCGAAAATACAATGCCGGTAGAAAAAATTTACAAAGGTGTAATGGTTGCATAAAAGTTAACGTTAACGTAAAATGTAATATTGTTAGGGAGGAGGAATAAAATTGTATAAAATTGATGAAGTTACAAAACAAACAGGTTTAACAAAGCGGACTCTTCGTTATTATGAGGAAATTGGCTTAATTCATCCGCCAGAGCGCAGTGAAGGGAATATTCGCCTATATACAGATGAAGATGTAGAGAGAATCAAAAAAATTGTAGAAGCGAAAGAAGTATTAGGTATTACGCTTCAAGAAATGCAGTATTTCTTATCGCTGAAAGAACGTATGGAGCAAAGAAAAAATAGTGATAATCCGCGCGACCGGGAAGTAATTCAAGAAATAGCACATATGCTGACAAATCAAATGGAGACGCTAGATAAGAAAATGCTGCAAATGAAGCACGTGAGAGAAGAATTAGAACATAGCTTGGAAAGAGCAACGAGGTTTTTAGAAGAAACAAAAGGAGAATGATTCATATGGAGAGTAAAAAACAACTTGGAAGACTCATTACAGTAGTTGCTACGTTTTTTGCCTTTTCCGGCATTGGAGTAGTCGATCCAATTTTGCCAAGCATTGCAGAGCAAATCGGTGCAACGCATTGGCAAGTAGAAATGCTATTTACAGCTTATATTTTAACGATGGCAATTATGATGTTGCCAGCTGGTCTTTTTGCAGCAAGATTTGGCGATAAGCGTATGATGACAATTGGTCTTGCGATTGTAACGGTATTTGCGTGTATTTGCGGATTTTCACAAACAATTACGCAGTTATCTATTTTTCGTGCCGGCTGGGGTTTAGGGAATGCGATGTTTTTTGCAACGGCAATGACGTTATTAATTGCGCTGAGCAAAGAGGTGCATGAAGCTGTTGGATTGTATGAGGCAGCAATTGGTTTAGGTATGGCGGGAGGTCCGCTGTTAGGTGGTTTATTAGGTGGATATTCTTGGCGTTATCCGTTTTTTGCGACAAGTGTTTTAATTGCTTTAGCATTTATTCTTGTTTTCTTTTTTGTGAAAGAACCAGAGCGCAAAGTGAAACGTCAGTCAGCTGGATTGAAGGAATTAATTAATCTGGTGAAATATAAACCTTTCATACAAGGTGCCATTTCCGGGATGTTATATTACTATGCTTTCTTTGTTGTCCTAGCATATTCACCGCTTGTTTTACATTTATCTGCCATTCAGCTTGGCTTTGTCTTTTGTGGCTGGGGTCTTGCATTAGCGTATGGTTCTGCTGTGCTTGCACATCAGTTAGAAGGAAAATACGAACCGAAAATATTACTACGCTATAGCTTGCTTGTATTTGCAATCTTTTTAATACTATTGTTCTTCGTACAAGTCATGTGGTTACAAATTGTACTAATCATTTTATCAGGATTAGCGTCGGGTCTTAATAATGCATTATTTACAAGTTACGTAATGGATATCTCACCTTATGAAAGATCTATTACATCTGGTGTATATAACTTTGTTCGTTGGCTGGGCGGGGCAATTGCACCAATTTTATCTGGCATTATTGGTCACGTAGTTTCACCGCAAAGTCCGTTTTTAGTAGGAGGAATTGTTGCGCTAGTTGGATGTGTGATGATTTGTCTACCAGTTCGAGTAAATGAAAGGGTTTTCTTACCGTTTTATACATAATTGACTAAATATACGAACGAAAACGACTCGTTTACAATATATTTACGTTCTTTTTTATATTTTTAACTATACATTTTACATGTTTTGTTTTATTTTTGTTAGGGGACATTAATGGTGTCACATTATAATTTGCAACGAAAGGCGTGATTGTACAATGGAACTATGGTTCACTGAGAAACAAACAAAGCATTTTGGAATTACAGCGCGTATTAACCGCACTTTACATACGGAGCAAACAGAATTTCAAAAGCTAGATATGGTTGAAACTGAAGAATTCGGCAATATGCTTATTTTAGATGGCATGGTTATGACAACGCAAAAGGATGAATTCGTATATCACGAAATGGTAGCGCACGTACCATTATTCACACATCCAAACCCTGAAAACGTTTTAGTTGTTGGCGGCGGAGATGGCGGCGTTATTCGTGAAGTATTAAAACACCCAAGCGTGAAAAAAGCGACGCTTGTTGAAATTGATGGAAAAGTAATCGAGTACTCTAAAAAATACTTACCAGAAATTGCTGGCGAGTTAGAAAATCCACGTGTAGAAGTAAAAGTAGGCGATGGCTTCATGCACATTGCTGAAAGCGAAAACGTGTATGACGTAATCATGGTTGATTCTACAGAGCCAGTAGGCCCAGCTGTAAACTTATTTACAAAAGGATTCTACGCTGGAATCTCTAAAGCGTTAAAAGAAGACGGTATTTTCGTAGCGCAAACAGATAACCCTTGGTTCACACCAGAATTAATTTCAAACGTGTTTAAAGACGTAAAAGAAATTTTCCCAATTACACGTCTATACACAGCAAACATTCCAACTTACCCAAGCGGACTTTGGACATTCACAATTGGGTCTAAAAAGCATGATCCACTGGAAGTAAGTGAAGAGCGTTTCCACGAAATCGAAACGAAATACTATACAAAAGAACTTCACAAAGCAGCATTCGTATTACCTAAATTCGTTGGGGATTTAATTAAGTAAGAAAAGCGAAGCTGATGGTGGCTAAGGTTCTTTCCCACAGAAGGCACTATTTGCTTTCTCGTGGGGAAGGTTCTTAGATGCTAGGGTCTAGTGGGGCAGAGCTAGCCGCCGAAGTTGTAATAAAAGTAAGTAAATTTCTTCTCGACTAATTGGGTTGAGGAGAGTGTGGTAAATCGATAAAGAGGAGCAAAACCGCTCCAAATTTGAGACAAAATGAAAGGTTGGGATACCTTCAGTTCCAGATAGGAGGAAAAAGAATATGCGTTTTGATGAAGCTTATTCAGGTAAAGTATTTATTAACAGTCATCCAAGTTTTGAAGATGCTGAGGCTGTTATTTATGGGATGCCGATGGATTGGACAGTAAGTTATCGTCCGGGTTCTCGTTTCGGTCCAGCACGTATTCGTGAAGTATCAATTGGACTAGAAGAATATAGTCCATATTTAGATCGTGAATTAGAGGAAGTTAAATATTTTGATGCAGGTGATATTCCGCTTCCTTTCGGTAATGCACAGCGCAGCTTAGACATGATCGAAGAATATGTAACAAAACTATTAGATGCTGGTAAGTTTCCACTAGGTCTTGGTGGTGAGCACCTAGTGTCTTGGCCAATTTTTAAGGCGATGGCCAAAAAATATCCAGATTTAGCAATCATCCACATGGATGCTCATACAGATTTACGTGAGTCGTATGAAGGCGAGCCTTTATCTCACTCTACACCAATTCGTAAAGTGTGCGATTTAATTGGTCCAGAAAACGTATATTCTTTCGGTATTCGTTCTGGTATGAAGGAAGAATTTGAGTGGGCAAAAGAAGTTGGCATGAACTTATACAAATTTGATGTATTAGAACCATTAAAGAAAGTATTGCCAACACTTGCAGGACGCCCAGTCTATGTCACAATTGATATCGACGTATTAGACCCAGCGCACGCTCCTGGTACAGGAACGTTAGAAGCTGGCGGTATCACTTCAAAAGAACTACTAGATTCCATTGTTGCAATTGCAAATTCAAATATAAACGTAGTTGGAGCAGACTTAGTAGAAGTAGCTCCTGTATATGATCACAGTGACCAAACACCAATCGCAGCAAGTAAATTTGTGCGTGAAATGTTACTTGGATGGGTGCAGAAATAAAAGCGAAGCCGACTGTTTAGGCCTGGTGGCTAAGGTTCTTTCCCGTAAAAAGTGCTTTTTACTTTTTGGCGGGGAAGGTTCTTAGACGC
Source organism: Bacillus sp. AFS018417 (assembly GCF_002560985.1). Lineage (NCBI taxonomy): Bacteria > Bacillati > Bacillota > Bacilli > Caryophanales > Bacillaceae > Bacillus > Bacillus sp. AFS018417. The sequence continues at coordinate 41,126 of NZ_NTTM01000041.1, read as the reverse complement.
AAAGGCCTAGGAGGCGTAGCTAGATAGAAATAAAAGTGAAGCTACTGAGTATTCCGGTCACTAGAGCTAGATGAAAAGTAAGCTTTCTAAAAAAGGCTATTTCGAATGAATTCGAAATAGCCTTTTTTGTTGGGGAAATATTTTAATTAACTTCTCTTACAATGATGTAAGAGAAATGTAAGAAAAATCGATAGAGACTATTTTGGATAGATTTTATACTGAATGAAGCATTATACAAGGATACATGTTAGAGGTGGAAAGATTCATGCGTATGATATTAAAAGTTACAGCAGTACTTGCTATTTTAGGTAGTGCAGGTGTCTTTTACTTACAATCAAAAACAGAAGGTGTGCAAGCTTTTGTAGATAACTTTTTTTCAGGTAAGGAAGTAAAGGATTATTATGCTGTAACAAATCAAGGGGAGAAAAAAGGCGATAAGTATTTGTATACATTTACTGCTTATGATAGGGATGGAAATGAGCAAGTTGTGAAAAAAATGATAAATCGTGAACTTTGCCAAGGAGTATACTTGAAAATTTACGCAAAAGGCAGCCAAGGGAAAGGATGGGCAGAACTGCGAGAGAATGAAGTGCCAACGAAAGTGCTAGAAAAACTGAAAAAATAATGAAAAACCCAAGTTCATACTGAACTTGGGTTTTAATGTTTCACAAGGATGATACCAACATTTTTATCCCGTATTAACGAGCGGTAAGGCTCCCACTTCAAGATTGAGAGGGAAGCGAGGAAGATAGGTGGGGGACAACTGTCCGTAAAAGCCCGATTGGTGAGAGCTTTCCATCAGTGGAGAATGAAAAAACCCCCACTGATGGAAGTTTCACTTTATAAATTGCTTTTTTTGAACTACATCTTTCAATATGTTTCCTAATATTTCAGCAGACAGACACCGCTGTTTTTTGATATGATAGGAAAAGTGTTTTATTATAAATTATACTTAATATCTATAACATTTTGAAAGGTGTGCAAGACGTGGAGAATCAACTTGCAGGCTTACCAGTACAAGTTCACTTTGTAACGGAAATTCGTGAAGGAGTGCGAAAGGAAACTATTGCTTTTGACGCAAAAGGTCTATACTATGTAAAGGGTCAAAGTACATATGTAACGTTTCAAGAGCCGAACGAACAAGGCGAAGTGAAGACAATTATTAAAATCCAAGATGATCAAGTTCTCATTATGCGTTCAGGTGCTGTTTCTATGCGCCAAACTCATAAGAAAGGCGAATGGACAACAGGAACGTATACGAGTGAACTTGGAACGTTTGTATTGCAAACGAAAACAGATAACGTCCTTTTTAAATGGTCGGAAGAAAAGAAAAAGGGGCAACTCTTTCTAACGTATGCATTGCTTCTAAGTGAACAAGAAGCAGGCCGATATACAATTACCATTAATCTCAAGGAGGCACAATAATGAACTCTTTAGAACAAGTAAAAGAACTCATTAAAGAGGAAATTAAAGCTGCTGTAGTAAAAGCAGAATTAGCGACAGAAGAACAAATTCCAAACGTTATATTAGAAACGCCAAAAGATAAAACACACGGTGATTTCTCTACAAACATGGCGATGCAGCTTGCACGCGTAGCGAAAAAAGCACCACGCATGATTGCAGAAGAATTAATTGCAAACTTCGATAAAGCAAAAGCTTCTATTGAAAAAATCGAAATTGCTGGACCTGGCTTCATTAACTTCTACATGGATAACAGCTACTTAACAGATCTAATCCCAACAATTATTACAGCTGGCGAAGCTTATGGTGAAACAAGCACTGGTAACGGTGAGAAAGTACAAGTTGAGTTCGTATCTGCAAACCCAACAGGTGACCTTCACTTAGGACATGCGCGCGGCGCGGCAGTTGGTGACACGTTATGTAACGTATTAGCAAAAGCAGGATACGATGTATCTCGTGAATACTATATTAACGATGCTGGTAACCAAATTCATAACTTAGCGCTTTCTGTTGAAGCTCGTTACATGCAAGCGTTAGGGTTAGATAAAGAAATGCCAGAAGACGGTTACCATGGTGCAGATATTATCGGTATCGGGAAGCGTTTAGCAGAAGAGTTTGGCGATCGTTATGCAAAAGCTGACGCAAAAGAAAGCTACGAATTCTACCGTGAGTACGGTTTGAAATATGAATTAGCAAAACTTCAAAAAGACTTAGAAAGCTTCCGTGTTAAATTTGATGTGTGGTTCTCTGAAACATCATTATACAAAAACGGTAAAATCGATGAAGCTCTTGCAGCGTTAAAAGAGCGCGAAGAGGTATTTGAAGAAGAGGGCGCAACATGGTTCCGTTCTACAACTTACGGTGATGATAAAGACCGCGTATTAATTAAAAACGATGGTTCTTACACATACTTAACGCCAGATATTGCGTATCACCGTGATAAATTAGAGCGTGGTTTTGAGAAATTAATTAACATTTGGGGTGCTGACCACCACGGTTACATTCCACGTATGAAAGCAGCAATTCAAGCGCTTGGATACGATAAAGATACATTAGAAGTAGAAATCATCCAAATGGTACAACTATACCAAAACGGTGAAAAAGTAAAAATGAGTAAACGTACAGGTAAAGCTGTTACACTTCGTGAGCTTATGGAAGAAGTAGGCGTGGACGCAATGCGTTACTTCTTTGCAATGCGCAGCGGTGATTCTCATTTAGACTTTGATATGGACTTAGCGGTATCAAAATCAAATGAAAACCCTGTATACTATGCACAATACGCACATGCACGCGTATGCAGCATCCTTCGCCAAGGTGAAGAGCTTGGATTAACTGCAGGCAGCGATGTTAACTACAAACTTGTTGCTTCTGAGAAAGAAGTAGACTTATTAAAGAAACTGGGTGAATTCCCAGCGGCAGTTGCAGAAGCAGCACAAAAACGTCTGCCACACCGCATTACAAGCTATGCATTTGACTTAGCAGCAGCGCTTCATAGCTTCTACAATGCAGAAAAAGTATTAAACCAAGATAACCTAGAGTTAAGTAAAGCTCGTTACGACTTAATGCGTGCGGTACGCATTACACTTCAAAATGCATTAGCATTAGTTGGAGTATCTGCACCTGAGAAGATGTAATAAAGTGAAACTAACGAGTACTCTAGTCGCTGGCACTAGATAATAAAAAAGCAGGATGTACGGAAATATTTCCGTGCATCCTGCTTTTTCTTATAGTTGTGTTAAAATAATTGGTTCACCGCGTGTAACGACAACGGTATGCTCACATTGAGCAACAAGGCTTTTATCTGGCGTTACAAATGTCCAGCCATCATCACCGCGTTCGATAATATGATCCGCACCCATGGATACGAATGGTTCTACTGCTAAGACAAGTCCGTCTTTTAATAGCGCACTATCCATAGGATCGAAATAGCTTAAAATATGGTTTGGTGCTTCGTGTAAGCTAAGTCCAATGCCGTGTCCTGTTAAGTTTTGAATTACTGCGTAGCCATTTTTACGCGCATCATTGGAAACCGCACGACCAATTTGGTTTTGTTTTGCGCCAGCTTTTACTTTTTTCATGGCTGCCCAAAATGCACTTTCAGCAGCAGCGCAAAGTTTTTCTTTTGCTTCATCTTGTCCAAGAACGAACGAAATACCTGTATCTGCGTAGTAACCGTCAAGTGCTGCAGATACATCTACGTTTACTAAATCGCCTTCTTTTAGGACGCGATTCCCTGGAATGCCGTGGGCAACTTCTTCATTGACACTAATGCAAGTTGTGCCTGGAAAATCATATTCTTTTTCAGGTGCAGAAATGGCACCGTGCTCATCTAATACTTTCTTACCAATTAAATCAAGCTCTTTCGTTGTCATACCTGGCTTCGCTTGTTTCTTCATTTCCTCGCGAGCAAGCGCAACGATGCGGCCGATTTTTCGTAAGCCTTCTAAATCTTGTTCATTACGAATAATCATGAAAACCACTGTCCTTCCTCGAATGTACATCTCACATGATTGTATCACGTTTGTTTTTGTCCTGCTACTTGCGTGGGAAAACCCGTATTTTAAGATTTCCTGACATTTGTCATATTCATATCATGACGTCTTTTACTGTTTTCCATCTCTTCCAATTTATACAATATAAGTGTAAGTAACGATGGAGGTGGAGAAATGGAACAAGTAATTGAAGTGAATGGTGTTTCAAAAACATTTAAATATAAAAAAGCAGTAAATAACGTTTCATTTACAGTAGAGAAGGGGGAAATTGTTGCATTACTTGGACCAAACGGGGCTGGGAAAACAACAATAATTTCGATGATGCTTGGATTAAGGGATCCTTCAGAAGGAAATATTTCTATATTTGGCAAGAGCCCAAAGCACCGGGACGTTCGCAATCGCCTTGGGGCAATGCTGCAAGAGGTGAGCGTAATTGATAGTATCTCTGTGGAAGAGGCAATTGATTTATTTCGTAGTTATTATACGAATCCACTTGCAAAAGAAACACTGCTTCAGCTATCCAATTTAGAGTCAGAAAGAAAGCAAAGATGTGAAAAGTTATCTGGTGGTCAGAAAAGACGTTTGAATTTTGCGCTCGCACTTGCTGGAAATCCAGAATTACTATTTTTAGATGAACCAACAGTAGGGATGGACATCACGTCTAGAAAAAACTTTTGGGATACAATTCGAAAGTTAGCAGGTGAAGGAAAAACGATTATGTTAACAACACATTATTTAGAAGAAGCAGATGCACTAGCAGATCGAATTTTATTATTTGCAAATGGGAAAGTGATTGCTGATGGAACACCAGATGAGATGAAAGCAACAATTTCTCAAAAAACAATTTCATTTTATGCAAAAGAGGAAATGCCAACAAGTCTGCTTCGAAGTTTATCTCATGTTACAAGTGTCCAGTGGCATGAAAAACGTGTGGTGCTGACAACAGATGATACAGATGCTACGCTCCGGGAAATTTTCAATAAAAACTTGCCGGTCATGGATATTGCTGTTGAGCGCGGCAGCTTGGATGAAGCTTTTGAACAGTTTGTTGCAAATCAGAAGGAGGGAATTGCATGAGAGCGTTTTGGATGCAATGTAAAATAGAAATATTACGTACGTTTCGCAATAAATTATTTATCTTTTTCTCGTTATTAATGCCAGTTATGTTTTATTACATTTTTACAAATGTCGTGTCAGTGCCGGAAAATGGAGATGCATGGAAAGCACACTATTTAATTTCAATGGCTACTTTTAGTATTGTAGGAACAGCACTTTTTAGTTTTGGTGTTCGTCTTTCACAAGAAAAAGGGCAAGGATGGACACAGCTTTTACAAATTACACCGCTGCCAGAAGGGGCGTATTTATCTGCAAAAATTGTTGCACAAACGCTTGTAAATGCTTTTTCAATCTTAGTTATTTTTATCGCGGGAATATTAATTAATGATGTACAGTTAACGATTGGACAGTGGATTGGCGCTGGATTATGGTTGTTAATTGGTGTTACGCCATTTTTAGCGCTTGGAACGGTAATTGGTTCGATTAAGAAGGCTGATGCGGCTGCGGGGCTAGCAAATATTTTAAATATGTGTTTAGCCATTCTAGGTGGTTTATGGATGCCAATCGAAGTATTACCAAAGGCGTTAAGAAGTATTGGGGAATGGACACCGACATATCGTTTCGGAAGCGGTGCTTGGGATATTGTTGCTGGTAAGGCAATTGGCTGGGAGAATGTTGCAGTGTTAGGAGGTTATTTCATCGCTTTTGTTGTATTATCAATATATATAAGAAAGAGACAGGAAGCGATATAAAATGATCGAAAAGAAACAGTTTGAATTCTTTCCAAAACATATGGGATTTTTCCCTTATATATGGCTCGTGTACTTGTTGTTTCCTCTTTATTACTTGATGGGGCAATCAGGTTGGAAATTGATATTAGGAGGCGGGATGCTCATACTCTTTGTTATTGCATACCGCCAGCTTTATTTTGTGAAAAAAACATTTGTTATATGGGCATGTATTCAATTTGTGATTACATTTCTATTTAGTGCATTTTATGAACCATATATGATTTATTTTGGATTTTATACAGCAAATGCAATGGGGTTTACACCGACAAAAAAACAATTTCGATTGTTGTTTTTCCTTTTGATCGTAATGATTGGTTCTTTTATGTTGCTGCATATGAATGAGCTTACAAAAGCGTCTTTTATAACAGCGATTCCGATGTTTATTTTAATGATTCTTACACCATTTGGCATGCGGAATTTTAATCAAAAAAAGATATTAAAAACACAATTAAGTGAAGCAAATGAACAAATTCGTGATCTAGTGAAGCGAGAAGAACGCCAGCGCATTGCGAGAGATTTACATGATACGTTAGGACATACGTTATCGCTTATTACGCTAAAAAGCCAGCTTGTTGAGAAGCTTATTGTGAAAAATCCAGAACGTGCTTGTCTAGAGGCAAAGGAAATCACGCAAACATCAAGAAATGCGTTAAAACAATTACGGGAATTAATTTCTGATATGCGTATGATTACGGTGGAAGAAGAGCTAGAGCAAGTGAGGGTGATTCTCCAAGCGGCCAATATATCATTAGAAGTAAAGCAAGAGACAAGTACGAATGTATTATCACCGCTAGAACAAAACATTTTAGGAATGTGTTTACGTGAAGCGGTGACAAACGTTGTAAAACATAGCAAGGCAACAACGTGCGTGGTTGCTTTACTTGAAACACAAGGGAAATTGATTTTACAAGTAAAGGATAATGGAATCGGACTACAAAAAAATCATGATGGGAATGGCATTCTTGGAATGAAAGAACGCTTGGCTCTTATTGATGGAGTACTTGAGCTAGACGCTATTCATGATGGAACGATGTTAACAATACATGTACCAATTGTTATAAGAACAGGGAAAGATGGGGTGAGAGCATGATTCGAATCATCATTGCAGAAGATCAGCGTATGCTTCGCGGAGCGTTAGGAGCTTTACTTGATTTAGAAGATGATATTGAGGTTGTTGGGCAGGCGGAAAACGGAGAAGAGGCTTTGCGACTAATTGAAAAACTACAGCCAGATGTTAGTATTATGGACATTGAAATGCCGATTCAGAGCGGATTAGATGTGGCTGAAACGTTACGGAAACAACAGTCACAGTGTAGAGTTATGATTTTAACAACATTTGCCCGTCCTGGTTATTTCGAGCGAGCGATGAAAGCAGACGTGCATGGGTATTTATTAAAAGATAGTCCAAGTGAAGATCTTGCAGCGGCAATTCGGAATGTAATGAATGGGAAAAGAGAAATTTCTCCTGAGCTCATGTTTGGGCTTTGGCAAGAACAAAATCCGTTAACAGATAGAGAAAGAGAGGTTCTCTTGTTAGCGAAAGAAGGAAAAACGGCAAACGAAATTGCAAAAACACTATACTTGTCATCTGGAACCGTTCGAAACTATATTTCCGATGTGTTAACGAAATTAAATGCAAAAAATCGGATTGAGGCAATTACAATTGCTGAAGAAAAAGGGTGGATATGAAAAAAGAAACAACTGTCTTATCTAGTAATGGGTTCGGTTTAGAGGAAGAAAACAGTAAATAGCATACATTTTGGAGATGTAATTCGTATATGAATTAGCATCTCTTTTTTTATTCCGCTATTCGTGGGCAGTAATACTCCCACCTCAAAATTCGGTGAAAGCAAAGAAGTTAGGTGGGAGATAAACTGCCCTTATTTTCATACGTACATCGCCTTTCATGTGTTTATAGAAAAAAGGAAAGGACTGTTCCAATCCATTCTTTTCCTTTGTCTAAAAGAGAGTGAGGAGAAACATCTTGAATTGAAAGTGAAACGGAAGCTTCTAAGTCGTGATTGATTTCTTTCTTCACTTGTTCTAAAAACGGTGAGCCATATAATATACAATTGATTTCATGGTTCAGATATAAGCTTCTCATATCAAAATTCGCAGTTCCAATATCACAAATACAGCCATCTATCATTACAATTTTGGCATGAAAAAATCCATCTTGAAATTCGTAAATATGACAGCCTGCTTCAATAAGTTTCCGGCAATATGGGAGTCTCGCTTCACGAACAAATGGATGATCCGCTTTTTTAGGTACGAGAATGGTAATACGAACGCCTCGTTTTTTTGCACGTAGCAATGCACTCATTAGCTTTTTCCCAGGGATAAAATAGGGCGTACCGATATATAGCTCTTTCGTTGCCTTTTCAATTAAATCGAGAAAAGTTTGTTGTAAATAAGCGCCGTCAGTTGGTACGAACTGATGGGAAGTTTCTCCCTTTTCCACTATTGGAAAGTAATAATTTTCATGCAATAAATCTTCATTTGTATCATCGCGCCAATCGTGTAGAAACTGCGTTTGTAAGTCTTGTACGCCTTCTCCGGTAAGGCGTAGATGGTAATCACGCCATGGACCGAGTGCAGCATTATGCCCTAGGTATTCTTCACCGATATTAAAGCCTCCGATATAGCCGATTTTTCCGTCAATAATCGTAATTTTTCTATGGTTCCGTTGATTAGCGGAAAAAAAGAGAAATGGGAGACGGATTTTATGACAAAATGAAAAATGTATGCCCTGTTGTTTTAATTCACGGATTGTTTCCTTTGATAAATGATGGCTGCCAATCCGATCAAGGAGAAGGCGTACTTCAATACCTTGTTGTGCTTTTTCCATTAGAAGCTGTAAAAATGTATGGCTAATCTCATCGTTTTTTACGATAAAAAATAAAATATGTACGTGATGCTTAGCCTGTTGTATATCAGTAAATAGCTCCTTATATAATGTTTGGCCATATGTATAGAGTTTAAAGTTACTATGGCGCAAAGGAAATGAACGAGGTTTAAGTTGTTTTAAATGAAGTTTTCTTCCATATATGAAGTCGAAATTTATCCACAGTAAGAAAAAGACAAGGAAGAGAAATAAAAAGCTCATGTATCCATTCCCTCCTCTATATTCATTTTTATTCCGCTATTCGCGGGCAGTAAGACCCCTACCTCAAGATTCAGAGAGAAGCGAGGAAGATAGATGGGGGATAATTGCCCGTAAAAGTCCAATTGGTTAACCATCAGTGGGGATGAAAAAATCCCTTGCTGATGGAAGTTTCACTTTATAGTTTCACCGAAATAAAAAGCTTTATGAAAAAATATATTGTTGTATAACAAAAAACTGTTGACTGAACGCTCACTCATCATATAATGGAAATAGGGACTATAAATTCAGAAAATTATTTATTTTTGAAGATTCGAAAAAGGAGATATTACACGGAGAGGGGTTGGCAGAAAGATGAATAGCTTATTAATTGTGAATTGGTTGGCGACAATCGCCATCATAGCGTATGCAGCATATTTATTTGTATATCTCATACGAACGCGGATTACCTACATACAATTAGGAAAGAAAGTCGAATTTGATCGCCGCTTCAAAGAAAGATGGGATCTTATTAAGGGGAATGTCTTCGGACAAAAGAAGCTTCTTAAAGATAAAAAGAGCGGTATCATGCATGTTATGTTTTTTTACGGATTTATTCTTGTCCAATTTGGAGCAATTGACTTCATATGGAAAGGCTTAGCACCAGGATCACATCTTCCACTTGGACCACTATACCCTGCATTTACATTCTTCCAAGAAATCGTCACACTTATCATTTTAATTGCAGTCTTTTGGGCTTTTTATAGAAGGTATATTGAAAAACTTGTGCGCTTAAAACGTAATTTTAAAGCGGGACTTGTTTTAATTTTTATCGGCGGCTTAATGCTATCTGTTCTTCTTGGTAACGGAATGGGCATCATTTGGCATGGCGAGGAATTATCATGGAGTGAACCAATTGCTTCTGCAATCGCTTACTTATTTTCTGGAATTGGTGAAACAGCTGCGATTGTTGTGTTCTATTTTGCGTGGTGGATGCATCTACTTATTTTGTTAACGTTTTTAGTTTACGTGCCACAATCGAAGCATGCACATTTAATTGCAGGACCAGCAAATGTATATTTTAGCCGTTTAACAAACCCAGGAAAATTAGAAAAAATCGATTTTGAAGATGAAACACAAGAAACATTTGGCGTTGGAAAAATTGAAGATTTCAAACAAACGCAGCTTATTGATTTATACGCATGTGTAGAGTGCGGCCGCTGTACAAATATGTGCCCAGCAACGGGAACAGGAAAGATGCTATCACCGATGGATTTAATATTAAAACTGCGTGATCATTTAACGGATAAAGGCGCAGCGGTGACATCGCGCGCACCATGGGTTCCAACTGTTGCATTTAACAATACACAAGGTAATCAGCTAGCGATGATGGCGGCTGGAGAGGGACAACATGAATCTGCAGCAACACTAGCATACAATCCAAGTTTAATTGGCGATGTCATTACAGAAACAGAAATTTGGGCTTGTACAACGTGTCGTAACTGCGAAGACCAATGTCCAGTTATGAATGAACATGTTGATAAAATTATTGATTTGCGCCGCTATCTTGTTTTAACAGAAGGAAAAATGGATCCAGAAGCGCAGCGTGCCCTGACAAATATCGAGCGTCAAGGAAACCCTTGGGGGCTGAACCGTAAAGAGCGTGAAACGTGGCGTACGATGGAAGAAGAAGTTTCTATTCCGACTGTGAAAGAGAAAACGAAAGCAGGCGAAGAGTTTGAATACTTATTCTGGGTAGGCTCTATGGGATCATATGATAACCGCAGCCAAAAAATTGCGTTATCGTTTGCGAAGCTGATGAACGAAGCTGGTATTTCCTTTGCTATCCTCGGAAATAAAGAGAAAAACTCAGGTGATACACCGCGTCGTCTTGGAAATGAATTTGTCTTCCAAGAGATGGCGAACAAGAATATTGAAGAGTTTGAAAAATCGGGCGTTAAGAAAATCGTGACAATTGATCCGCACGCATATAACACGTTTAAAAATGAGTATCCGGACTTTGGCTTACAAGCAGAAGTCTATCATCATACAGAATTGTTAGCACAGTGGGTGGAAGAAGGACGATTAAAACCAGTTCACCGCGTAGAAGAAACGATTACGTATCACGATTCTTGTTATTTAGGACGCTACAACGAAGTGTACGAAGCGCCGCGCAATATTTTAAAAGCAATTCCAGGCGTGAATCTCATTGAAATGGAGCGTAACCGCGAAACAGGAATGTGCTGCGGAGCGGGCGGCGGTCTGATGTGGATGGAAGAGACTGCTGGTTCTCGTATTAACGTTGCACGTACAGAGCAAGCACTTGCTACATCGCCGACGATCATCGGTACGGGCTGTCCATATTGCTTAACGATGATTAGTGACGGTACGAAGGCAAAAGAAGTAGAGGAACGCGTGCAAACCCTTGATATAACAGAGATTTTAGAGCGCTCTGTTATCGGGTCAAAGAAAGAAGCAATGTAACATGTAAGAATCCGTACAACTTTAGATAAAAGGGGGTGCAAAGGTTGCACCTCTTTCTCACAACAGCTGAACTGAACGAGCGTTCAATCAACGCCGCAAAATGAAGAAATGGGGGAATATGTTTTGACTAGAACAGTAATTTTAAGTGCTGCAAGAACACCTGTTGGAAAGTTTGGGGGAGCTTTAAAGGATGTAAAGGCAACGGAGCTTGGAGGAATTGCAATTGGAGCGGCATTAGAGCGCGCGAATGTTGCAGCAAGTGATATTGAAGAAGTTATATTTGGAGCGGTTATTCAAGGTGGTCAGGGACAAATTCCATCACGCCAGGCGGCAAGAGAAGCAGGGATCCCATGGGAGACGCGCACAGAAACAGTCAATAAAGTATGTGCTTCCGGGCTTCGTGCAGTAACGTTAGCAGATCAAATTATTCGTACCGGCGACCAATCGTTACTTGTAGCAGGCGGCATGGAATCGATGAGTAATAGTCCATATATTTTACGCGGTGCACGCTGGGGATATCGCATGGGGCATAACGAGGTTGTTGACTTAAACGTGGCAGATGGCTTAACGTGCTCATTTTCTGGCGTGCATATGGGTGTGTACGGCGGAGATGTAGCGAAAGAAGATGGTATTTCCCGCGAAATGCAAGATGAATGGGCATGCCGCAGTCATATGCGCGCCGTTGCATCACGCAAGGAAGGCCGATTTGAAGAAGAAATTGTACCTGTATCTGTGCCGCAGCGAAAAGGTGAGCCGGTAGTTGTTGCTCACGACGAAGCACCGCGCGAAGATACAACAGTTGAAAAACTAGCAAAATTAAAACCTGTATTTGATAAGGATGCAGCGGTTACCGCAGGAAATGCACCAGGTTTAAATGACGGCGCGGCAGCGCTCGTATTAATGAGTGAAGAGCGTGCGAAGCAAGAGGGAAGAAAGCCGCTTGCGACAATTTTAGGTCATACAGCGATCGCGGTTGAAGCGAAAGATTTCCCGAGAACACCAGGTTATGCCATTAACGAGTTGTTAAAGAAAACAGGTAAGAAAGTAGAAGAGATAGATTTATTTGAGATTAATGAAGCATTTGCGGCTGTAGCTATTGCAAGTGCAAATATTGCTGGTATTGATCCAGAAAAGATTAACGTAAACGGCGGAGCAGTTGCGATGGGACATCCAATCGGAGCAAGCGGTGCGCGCATTATCGTTACTCTTATTCATGCGTTAAAGCAGCGCGGCGGCGGAATCGGTATTGCATCTATTTGCAGCGGCGGCGGTCAAGGCGACGCAATTATGATAGAGGTTCAGTAAAAAAGGGGGCTATAAATATGACGGTACAAAGCATTGTTGTAATTGGTTCAGGACAAATGGGATCTGGAATTGCACAGGTATGTGCGATGGCAGGTTATGACGTATATATGCAAGATTTAAAACAAGAGCAGTTAGACCGCGGCATGGGGATTATTACGAAAAATTTATCTAGGCAAGTTGAGAAAGGCCGCATGAGTGAAGAGGATAAGCAGGCAACATTAAATCGTCTTACAGCAACACTTACACTTGATTGCGTGAAAGAAGCAGATCTTGTCATTGAAGCAGCTGTAGAGAGAATGGATATTAAAAAACAAATTTTTGCGAACTTAGATACGTTAGCACCGGATCATACGATCTTGGCAACAAATACATCATCGCTGCCAATTACAGAGATCGCAGCTGTTACGAATCGTCCAGAAAAGGTTATTGGCATGCACTTTATGAATCCGGTTCCTGTTATGAAGCTTGTTGAAATTATTCGCGGCTTAGCAACAGAAGATGTTGTATATGAAACGATCGAAGATATTACAAAAAAAATCGGCAAAATTCCAGTTGAAGTAAATGACTTCCCAGGATTTGTTTCGAACCGTATTTTATTGCCAATGATTAACGAAGCAATTTATACGCTATATGAAGGCGTGGCGACGAAAGAAGCGATTGATGAAGTTATGAAGCTCGGTATGAATCATCCGATGGGACCGTTGACACTCGCTGATTTTATTGGCTTAGATACGTGTCTATACATTATGGAAGTACTGCATGAAGGGTTAGGAGATAGCAAATATCGCCCATGTCCGTTACTTCGTAAATACGTGAACGCAGGCTGGTTAGGGCGCAAGACAGGACGCGGTTTTTACGTTTACGAATAATAACATACTCCGGTAGGGCACCTCTTTGCATGCACTAGTGGTCTTACCAAATAGTTGAATTACTATATAAAACAATTTGAGGTGGAGCATATGAACTTTCAATTTACAGAAGAGCAGCAAATGATGCGAAAAATGGTTCGGGACTTCGCTCAAAAGGAAATTGCTCCCTTTGTTCCTACTATGGAACAAGGGGTGTTTCCTAGAGAAGTCTTACAGAAAATGGGCGAGCTTGGACTGATGGGAATTCCTATTCCAGCGAAATACGGCGGAGCGGAAATGGACTTTATTTCATATATTTTAGCAATTAATGAACTGTCAAAAGTAAGCGCAACCGTAGGTGTAATTTTAGCAGTGCATACCTCTGTTGGAACGAATCCTATTTTATATTTTGGAACAGAAGAGCAAAAGCAAAAGTATCTTCCGAAGTTAGCGGCTGGTGAATATTTAGGAGCATTTGCATTGACAGAGCCAGGCGCCGGATCAGATGCAGGAAGTTTGAAATCAAGGGCAGTTAGATGCGGTGATGAGTACGTAATTAACGGTTCAAAAGTATTTATCACAAACGGCGGCGAGGCAGATACATATATCGTGTTTGCTTCTACGAATCCGGATGCGGGTACACGCGGGATATCGGCATTTATTGTTGAGAAAGATACACCGGGTTTAATCATTGGAAAAGATGAGCACAAAATGGGGCTATTAGGTTCTCGTACAGTGCAATTAACGTTTGAAGACATGAGAGTTCCTGCTGAGAATTTGCTTGGCGAAGAGGGTCAAGGTTTTAAAGTGGCAATGGCAAACTTAGATGTTGGTCGCATTGGTATCGGGGCGCAGTCACTTGGCATCGCTGAAGCAGCGCTTGCATGTGCTACTGATTATGCGAAAGATCGTCACCAATTTGGCAAGCCGATTGCCGCGCAGCAAGGACTAGGCTTTAAGCTAGCGGATATGGCAACGGCTGTTGAAGCAGCACGTTTACTCGTATACCGTGCAGCATCACTAAGGGCACAAGGCTTACCGTGTGGGAAAGAAGCGTCAATTGCAAAACTATTTGCTTCCAAAACAGCAGTAGAAGTTGCGATTGAAGCTGTGCAGGTGCTTGGCGGTTACGGTTATACAAAAGAGTATCCTGCGGAGCGATTCTTCCGCGATGCAAAAATATGTGAGATTTATGAAGGAACAAGTGAGATTCAGCGCTTAGTTATTAGCAGAGCGCTTTAAGGGGGAATAGAGATGCACTTTAAATTATCAGAAGAACATGAAATGATTCGGAAAATGGTTCGTGATTTTTCGAGAAATGAAGTGGCACCAACGGCAGCAGAGCGCGACGAGGAAGAACGCTTTGACCGCGCTTTATTTGATCAAATGGCGGAGCTTGGCTTAACTGGTATTCCGTGGCCTGAAGAGTACGGTGGAATTGGGAGCGATTACTTGGCTTATGTGATTGCGGTAGAAGAGCTGTCACGTGTTTGCGCATCTACAGCTGTAACATTATCGGCGCATACGTCGCTTGCAGGATGGCCAATTTTTAAATTTGGTACAGAGGAGCAAAAACAGAAATATTTACGTCCGATGGCAGAAGGAAAGAAAATTGGAGCTTACGGCTTAACAGAGCCGGGTTCAGGCTCTGATGCTGGTGGAATGAAAACAACAGCAAAGCGTGACGGCGATCATTATATTTTGAACGGTTCGAAAATTTTCATTACAAATGGCGGAATTGCGGATATTTATGTTGTGTTTGCACTGACAGATTCAGAGTCAAAGCAGCGCGGAACAAGTGCATTTATTGTGGAAAGCGATGCGCCTGGATTTTCTGTTGGAAAGAAAGAGAGCAAGCTTGGTATTCGTTCTTCACCGACGACGGAGATTATATTTGAAGATTGCCGCATTCCTGCCGAGAACTTACTTGGCGAGGAAGGCCAAGGATTTAAAATTGCGATGCAAACGTTAGACGGCGGCCGTAATGGTATTGCTGCGCAAGCGGTTGGCATCGCACAAGGTGCACTTGATGCTGCTGCCGATTATGCGAAGGAACGCCATCAATTTGGTAAACCAATTGCCGCGCAGCAGGGGATTGGCTTTAAACTAGCAGATATGGCGACGGGTGTAGAGGCGGCACGCTTGTTAACATATCAAGCGGCTTGGCTTGAGTCAGAAGGGCTGCCGTATGGCAAAGAATCGGCAATGTCGAAATTGTTTGCAGGAGACACGGCGATGAAAGTGACAACCGAAGCTGTACAAGTATTTGGGGGATATGGTTATACGAAAGATTATCCAGTTGAGCGTTTTATGCGTGATGCGAAGATTACGCAAATTTACGAAGGCACGCAAGAAATTCAGCGCCTTGTTATTTCACGTATGTTAACGAAGTAGAAGCTAGAAGAAGCGTAGGGAGCCTCCTACGCTTCTTCCTGCAAAATGACAGAGAAAGGGGTGAAGGATATGGTTAAGCACAATGTACAAGCATCTGTGAAAGATGAAAAACTTATTGCACTTCGGCGCGAGCAAATGATTAAAGGTGCTGTACAGCTCTTTAAGCAAAAAGGATTTCCGCGCACAACAACGAGAGAAATCGCGAAAGCAGCAGGCTTTAGCATTGGTACACTCTATGAATATATTCGAACGAAAGATGATGTGCTTTATTTAGTGTGCGATAGCATTTATGAACATGTAAAAGATCGTTTAGAGCAAGTGCTGTGCAGAGAAAAAGGCAGCATTGATAGTTTAAAAGCCGCGATTACAAATTATTTTAAAGTTATGGATGAGCTGCAAGAAGAGGTCCTTATTATGTATCAAGAAGTTCGTTTTTTACCAAAAGAGTCGCTGCCTTACGTATTAGAGAAAGAATTTCAAATGGTAGGGATGTTCGAAAATATTTTGCAGCAATGTGTTCAAAATAAGGTATTTACTTTAACAAAAAAAGAGGTTCAACTGCTTGCTCATAATATTTTTATTCAAGGACAAATGTGGGGATTTCGGCGCTGGGCACTGCAGAAACTTTATACATTGGAAGAATATACAGAGATGCAAATTCGTTATGTATTAAATGGTGCTCATATGATTCAAAACTAAAAAGGGCAATAACGTTGCAATATGTAGGGAAATCACTTTATGATTCCCTATTTTTTTTGTGGCATATTTGGTGGAGTTTTGTTTATAATGAATAGTATGGATTTTTTTTGAACAGGCCTTTATATTAATAGGATATATTTTAAGAAAGGAAGTGCCGCATAAGTGAATTTAAAGCAATATTCACCAGAAGAGCTAAAAGAATTGTCCATGATCGAAGCTGTACATAGCTTGTTAGAGGAAAAACAACAAGCAACATCTTTTCACGATCTAGTTCAAGAAATTGCTCAATTACTGGGACTAACTGAAGAGCAAGTTGCTGCGAGAATCGCACAATTTTATACAGATTTAAATATCGATGGGCGCTTTATCAATCTCGGAGAAAATCGTTGGGGACTACGCGGATGGTATCCATATGAGCAAATTGATGAAGAAATCTTACCTCAACCGAAACCTAAGAAGAAACGTAAGGTAGAAGAGGACGAGCTAGATGACTACAACGATGATGAAGAGGACGACTTCGAAGAAGAGGCAGATGAAGACTTTGACGAAGTTGAAGATGAAGACGAAGATGTAGAAGATCTTGATAAAATTCTGGATGAAGATGATGAAGATCTTGATGATCTAGAGGACGACGATGATTTTGCCGATGAAGATGAGTTGGAATACGACGAATCAGGCGAAGAAGAGGAAGAACAGTAGTCCTTGACTTTTTATTATCGTCCATGTAGAATCATTTTTGGGCTCTTTAAAAAAGACGATAATAACTTTTACGTGTAAATATAAAAGAAAATTGCTCCCTATTTATTACTTTTAGTGATAAAGGGAGCAATTTTCTTTTTTGTTTTTTGTTTAGAAAAACAAAAGAGTCTAACAATAAGATAAGATAAGTGTTATCTACATACGTTGCGATTTGCAGCGATGATTATATAACAGCAAACTAGAAGGGAGTACTTTCATGACTAAGTATATTTTTGTCACAGGCGGTGTAGTATCTTCTTTAGGAAAAGGTATTACAGCAGCATCTTTAGGAAGACTTTTAAAAAATAGAGGACTAAACGTAACAACCCAAAAGTTTGATCCATACATTAACGTAGACCCAGGGACAATGAGCCCATACCAACACGGTGAGGTTTTCGTAACAGATGATGGTGCAGAAACAGACTTAGACCTTGGTCACTATGAGCGTTTCATCGATATTAACTTAAATAAATACAGCAGCGTAACAACAGGTAAAATTTACTCTTCTGTTCTTCAAAAAGAGCGTCGCGGTGAATATTTAGGGGGAACAGTTCAAGTTATTCCTCACATTACGAACGAAATTAAAGAACGCGTATTCCGTGCGGGTCGTGAAACAAATGCAGACGTTATCATTACAGAAATCGGCGGAACTGTTGGTGACATTGAGTCTCTACCATTCTTAGAAGCAATTCGCCAAATTAAGAGCGATATTGGCCGTGACAATGTAATGTACATTCACTGTACGTTAATTCCGTACTTAAAAGCAGCGGGTGAAATGAAAACAAAACCAACGCAGCACAGCGTTAAAGAACTTCGCAGCTTAGGTATTCAGCCAAATATTATCGTTGTTCGTACAGAACTTCCTGTTTCTCAAGATATGAAAGATAAGCTTGCATTATTCTGCGATATCGATCCAAAAGCAGTAATTGAAGCGCGCGATGCAGATACATTATATACAGTTCCATTATCTCTTCAAGAGCAAAATATGGACCAAATCGTTTGCGATCACTTAAAACTAGACAATCCAGCTGCAGACATGACAGAGTGGAATGCATTAGTAGAAAAAGTACGCAACCTGTCTAAGAAAACAAGAATCGCTCTTGTTGGTAAATATGTAGAGCTTCAAGATGCATACATTTCTGTTGTAGAAGCACTTCGTCATGCAGGTTACAAATTTGATACAGATGTAGAAGTGAAATGGGTAAATGCTGAGCACGTAACAGCAGAAAACGTGAAAGAATTAGTTGGCGATACAGATGGTATCCTTGTACCAGGTGGTTTCGGTGACCGCGGTGTTGAAGGTAAAATCGCTGCAATTCAGTATGCACGTGAAAACAAAGTTCCATTCTTAGGAATTTGCTTAGGTATGCAGCTTGCATCAATCGAATTTGCACGTAACGTATTAGGATTAGAAGGAGCTAACTCTTCTGAAATCAATCCTGACACGCCTTACGCAATTATCGATTTATTACCAGAACAAAAAGATGTAGAAGATTTAGGCGGTACACTTCGTCTTGGTCTATACCCATGTAAGCTTACTCCAGAAACAAATGCTTACAATGCGTATACCGAGCCAGTTGTTTATGAACGTCACCGTCATCGCTATGAGTTCAATAATCAATTCCGTCAAGACATGGAAAACGCTGGATTCATCTTCTCTGGTACAAGCCCAGACGGCCGTTTAGTAGAAATTATCGAATTAAAAGAGCATCCTTGGTTCGTGGCATCACAGTTCCACCCAGAATTTGTATCTCGTCCAAATCGTCCGCAACCATTGTTCCGTGACTTCGTAGAAGCTTCTATTATTAATAAAGAAGGTAAGTAATAAGAAAAAGGCGTCCTATATAGGGCGCCTTTTTACGTCACTCATATTCATTCATAATGTCATCGATTGTAAATTTTAATCCATGATATGCAAATAAAGCCGTTATTAAACTTGGAAAGCCATAGCGAGAGCCATCGTCATCTGGAATCAATGCCTTTACAAGCTTTGTATCAATATGTGCATCGGTGAATTGTTCTAGCGATAATTCGCCTTCTTGTTTTGCAGAAATACCAACAATAAAATGACCGTTTTCTTGCAGCTGCTTTGCTAATGAAATGATATCTTCATCCGTGGAAAAGCGGCTGATAAGTAGTATACGGTCAGCGACGGTCACGCTTGCTTGTTTACCGTCTTCAAATAGCCGTTTTGCACTTTGCATAGGCTCGGATCCATACAAAGCTTCACAAATTACACCTTCCATCTCTTTCGTACCGTGCAAATAAATGTGGCCATCTCCAACTAATGCTTGTGCAAGTAAACGAGCGCCATCTTCTATATTCATCTCTTCTTTCTGAGCAATTCTTGTGAAATAACCACCCAGCTGAGTGGAAAAAATTTTAAACATGAGGATTCTCCTTTCTAACGTGTTAGACGGCTTTCATTATAGCTCATTTTTTCATAAAGGTGCTAGCGCTAGTAAATAGTAGGCGGTAAAATAAGAAAGAATAGGAAGGAATTTGATAAAAAGTAGCGAAAATAATCGAAAGAGATATGAGAAATATAAATTTTGTATTTATATAGAAAGGTTGGATAACATGGAAGGGAAAATCCTAATCGTTGATGATCAATACGGCATTCGTGTTTTATTACACGAGGTGTTTCAAAAGGAAGGGTATCAAACATTCCAAGCAGCAAACGGTTTTCAAGCCCTTGATATTGTGAAAAAAGACTGTCCTGATTTAGTTATTTTAGATATGAAAATTCCAGGTATGGATGGAATTGAAATTTTAAAACATGTGAAAGAAATTAATCGAGAAATTAAAGTGATTTTAATGACGGCGTATGGTGAATTAGATATGATTCAAGAAGCGAAAGACCTTGGTGCATTAATGCACTTTGCAAAGCCGTTCGATATTGATGAAATTCGCAGTGCTGTGCGAAAAGAAATTACAGTACAAGCATAATCGTGAATTTTTTATTAAAAAATATAGAAAAAAGCGTTTTCATGGGCTGATGAGCAGGTGAATGCAGTTGAGTTTTTGAGTACAAGTTGGTATCCTATTGAGTGTAGAAAAAAGTCCGGTATGTGATTATACATATTTTTCCTTTTCGTGGTCATACTACCATCGATAAGAACTTATCGGATACAAAAAACGTTTTTAGGAGGATTCACCATGCCTTTAGTTTCCATGAAAGAAATGCTAAACAAAGCGCTAGAAGGAAAATACGCAGTTGGTCAATTCAACATGAACAACTTAGAGTGGACACAAGCTATCTTAGCTGCTGCGGAAGAAGAAAAATCTCCTGTAATTTTAGGTGTATCTGAGGGCGCAGCTCGTCATATGACTGGTTTCAAAACAGTTGTAGCTATGGTTAAAGCTTTAATCGAAGAAATGAACATCACTGTTCCTGTAGCGATTCACCTTGACCATGGTTCAAGCTTCGAAAAATGTAAAGAAGCAATTGATGCAGGTTTCACATCTGTAATGATCGACGCTTCTCACCACCCATTTGAAGAAAATATCGAAACTACTAAAAAAGTAGTAGAATATGCACACGCTCGTAACGTATCTGTAGAAGCTGAGCTTGGTACAGTTGGCGGACAAGAAGATGACGTAGTAGCTGAAGGTGTTATCTACGCTAATCCAGAGGAATGTAAAGAACTAGTAGCTGCAACAGGTATCGACTGCCTAGCTCCAGCATTAGGTTCTGTACATGGTCCTTACAAAGGTGAGCCTAACTTAGGATTCAAAGAAATGGAAGAAGTTCGTGACTTAACTGGTGTACCTTTAGTACTTCATGGTGGTACTGGTATCCCAACAGCTGACATTAAAAAATCTATCTCTTTAGGTACTTCTAAAATCAACGTAAACACTGAAAACCAAATCGAGTTTACAAAAGCGGTTCGTGAAGTATTAAATAAAGACCAAGAAGTTTATGATCCTCGTAAATTTATCGGACCTGGTCGTGAAGCAATTAAAGCGACTGTAATCGGTAAAATTCGTGAATTTGGTTCTAACGGTCAAGCATAATTCTAAAAATATTTTTAGAAACCGTCTAGCCTTTTAGACGGTTTCGTTTCGTTGTATAATGAAAGCGTGACCATTTTATGGGATAGACAATTTTCTACTTGTTAAGGCGTTTGAAAGGAAATATTTTTATAATTGTGTAAAAATAGAGGAAACAAATAGCATGGATATACTCATACGTGTAAAAACGTATCCGAAGTTGTGAAATCACCCGTTGTAGTGGGGAGGCTGGAACGGTAGATGAATTCACGAGAAGGGGGCTCAAAATGGACAAGTTGCTGATTGAAGGCGGTGTGCCTTTGCAAGGTTCGATTCGTGTAAGTGGTGCAAAAAATAGTGCTGTTGCGCTTATTCCCGCGACCATTTTAGCAGAAACACCAGTTACAATTGGTGGTGTACCTAATATTTCTGATGTAAAAATACTTGGTGACTTATTAGAAGAAATTGGTGGTTCTGTTACGTATCATCAAGACGAAGAAATGACAATTGATCCTTCTAAAATGGTAGCCATGCCTCTTCCAAATGGAAAGGTAAAAAAACTGCGTGCTTCTTATTATTTAATGGGAGCGATGCTCGGTCGTTTCAAAAAAGCAGTAATTGGGCTTCCTGGTGGATGTCATCTAGGACCAAGGCCAATTGATCAGCATATTAAGGGGTTTGAAGCGCTTGGAGCATATGTAACAAATGAGCAAGGTGCAATCTATTTACGTGCAGACGAACTGCGGGGAGCACGTATTTATTTAGATGTTGTCAGCGTAGGTGCGACAATTAATATCATGCTTGCTGCAGTGCGTGCAAAAGGTAGAACAGTAATTGAAAATGCAGCGAAAGAACCAGAAATTATTGATGTAGCGACGCTTCTTACAAGCATGGGTGCTCGTATTAAAGGAGCAGGAACAGATGTGATTCGTATTGATGGTGTTGAATCGCTTCATGGTTGTTACCATTCTATTATTCCTGATCGCATTGAAGCTGGAACATATATGATTTTGGGCGCAGCTTCTGGTGGTGAAGTTACAGTTGATAATGTGATTCCGCAGCATTTAGAATCCATAACGGCTAAGCTTCGAGAAATGGGTGTAAAAGTAGATACACACGATGATCAAATTGTGGTGAATGGGAATCGCCAACTAAAAATGGTAGATGTAAAAACACTCGTATATCCAGGATTTCCGACTGATTTACAGCAACCATTTACAGCGTTATTAACGAAAGCGAATGGAACGGCAGTTGTAACGGATACCATTTACGGAGCGCGTTTTAAACATATAGATGAGTTAAGAAGAATGAATGCGCAAATTAAAGTGGAAGGTCGTTCTGCTATCGTAACAGGCCCTGCTTCGCTGCAAGGAGCCAAAGTAAAAGCGAGTGACTTACGCGCCGGGGCTGCTCTTGTAATCGCAGGTTTAATGGCAGAAGGAATCACAGAAGTTACAGGATTAGAGCATATTGATCGTGGATATGAAAATTTAGAAGATAAGCTTCGAGGTCTTGGAGCAAAAATCTGGCGTGAAAAAATGACAAGTCAAGAGATTGAACAGATGAAAAATGCATAAAGATCTTTACATGGGTAAAGTGATATATGTGTATAAAGTGTAAGTAAAAACGGCATAAGGTAAAAATTTTATTGGAAGTTTAGTATGAGATAAATATTACGGCTTAAAGGAGAGGGATTATTGTGGAAAGAAGTTTATCTATGGAATTAGTACGTGTAACAGAGGCTGCAGCGTTATCATCTGCGCGTTGGATGGGACGCGGTAAGAAAGATGAAGCAGATGGTGCAGCAACGTCAGCAATGCGCGACGTATTTGATACAGTACCAATGAAAGGAACAGTGGTAATTGGCGAAGGGGAAATGGATGAGGCGCCGATGCTATATATTGGTGAAAAATTAGGAACTGGATATGGTCCGCGTGTTGATGTAGCGGTTGATCCGTTAGAAGGAACAAATATTGTTGCAGCAGGAGGATGGAATGCGTTAGCTGTTATTGCGGTAGCAGACCATGGAAATTTACTGCATGCACCTGATATGTATATGGAAAAAATTGCAGTTGGCCCAGAAGCGGTTGGTGCTGTCGATATTAATGCACCGGTTATTGATAATTTACGCGCTGTTGCAAAAGCAAAAAACAAAGATATTGAAGATGTTGTAGCAACGATTTTAAACAGACCACGTCACCAAGCAATTATTGAGGAAATCCGTAAAGCGGGAGCTCGCATTAAATTAATTAACGATGGTGATGTAGCTGGTGCAATCAACACAGCATTTGATCGCACAGGCGTTGATATTTTATTCGGATCTGGCGGTGCACCTGAAGGGGTACTAGCAGCCGTTGCATTAAAATGTTTAGGCGGAGAAATTCAAGGAAAGCTTCTTCCGCAAAATGATGCAGAATTACAGCGCTGCAAAAAGATGGGTATCGATGATATTAACCGCATTCTTCGTATGGAAGATTTAGTAAGAGGTGACGATGCAATCTTTGCGGCAACAGGTGTTACGGACGGAGAATTACTGCGCGGTGTCCAATTTAAAGGAAGTACTGGTACAACACACTCCCTTGTTATGCGTGCGAAATCTGGGACAGTTCGCTTTGTTGACGGGCGTCATAGCTTAAGCAAGAAACCAAACTTAGTTATAAAGTAAAACTTCCATTAGTGGGGAGGCTTTATCCTCCGCTGATGGAAAGCTCCCATCAATCGTGATAAAATAAAAAGCGTGCAAAAGATGGGTAGAGCGAAGACAAATTTTCTTGTCTTCGCTTCTTGTATTTGTCTCGCAACGTATTGATTAAAACGAGGTAAAAGGGTTACAATAGTGAATATTACCCTACTTGTACTTATTGCCTTTCATTATTACGTATTTGCCTTCCGTAATTTCCCTTACCCATCTGAAAAGAGAATAATATCAAAGTGTGGTGTCTGAATGAATTTAACAATTTCAGCTTTAGAGAACATGAAATTAAAAGAGTTATATGAGCTTGCGAAAGAATTTAAGATTTCCTATTACAGCAAATTAACAAAGAAAGAGTTAATTTTTGCGATTTTAAAAGCACGAGCAGAAAAAGAAGGTTTCTTTTTCATGGAAGGTGTACTTGAAATTATTCAATCAGAAGGATTTGGATTCTTACGTCCAATCAACTATTCTCCGAGTTCTGAAGATATTTATATTTCAGCTTCGCAAATTCGTCGTTTTGATTTGCGTAATGGAGACAAGGTTTCTGGTAAAGTGCGACCTCCGAAGGAGAATGAACGTTATTTTGGATTGTTGCAAGTTGAAGCAGTCAATGGAGATGATCCAGAATCAGCAAAGGAACGTGTGCATTTCCCTGCGTTAACACCGTTATATCCAAATCGTCAAATGAAATTGGAGACGGAAACGAAGAAACTATCAACACGCATCATGGATTTAATTGCACCAGTTGGGTTTGGTCAACGTGGTCTAATTGTTGCGCCTCCAAAGGCTGGTAAAACGATGCTGTTAAAAGAGATTGCTCACAGTGTTACAACGAATCATCCAGAAGCAGAACTGATTGTACTTTTAATTGATGAACGTCCAGAGGAAGTAACAGATATTGAACGTTCTGTAAAAGGTGATGTTGTAAGTTCTACTTTTGATGAAGTTCCGGAAAATCACATTAAAGTGGCTGAGCTTGTGCTAGAGCGTGCAATGCGCCTTGTTGAGCATAAAAAAGACGTTATCATTTTAATGGATAGTATTACCCGTTTAGCGCGCGCCTACAACCTTGTAATTCCACCAAGTGGACGTACGTTATCAGGTGGTATTGACCCAGCGGCATTCCATCGACCAAAGCGCTTTTTCGGAGCAGCTCGTAATATTGAAGAGGGCGGTAGCTTAACAATTTTAGCAACAGCTCTTGTTGACACAGGGTCTCGTATGGATGATGTCATTTATGAAGAGTTCAAAGGAACAGGAAACATGGAGCTTCATTTAGATCGTTCTTTAGCAGAACGTCGTATTTTCCCAGCTATTGATATTCGTCGTTCTGGTACACGCAAAGAAGATCTATTAATTCCAAAAGAGCATTTAGACAAGTTATGGGGTATTCGCAAAACGATGAGAGATACACCAGACTTCATAGAAAGCTTCTTACGCAAGTTACGTCAAACGAAGACAAATGAAGAATTCTTAAAAAATATCCCTGAAGATTCAAAGAGATATGTCGCGATGAAGTAATGCTAAAAACAGGTAGTTGCAAAATGCAGATAGCCTTGTTATAATTTCATCATGTGCGTTTCATCATTATAGTTGTGATTGCAGCTAACGATGAAAAACTCTGTTTCGAAAATGATTCAGGGCGGAAGGAGATGAAAAGAATGAAAGCAGGAATCCATCCAGATTACAAAAAAGTTGTATTTATGGATACTAACACAGGCTTTAAATTCTTAAGCGGATCTACAAAAGGTTCTAACGAAACTGTCGAGTGGGAAGATGGTAACACTTATCCATTATTAAAAGTCGAGATCAGTTCTGATTCTCACCCATTCTACACAGGACGTCAGAAGTTTGCTACTGCAGACGGACGTGTTGATCGCTTCAACAAGAAATACGGCCTTAAGTAATAACAAACATAAAGCAGGCAAGTGTATATATCCGCTTGTCTGTTTTTTTTGCGAAAATATAAACCTTTACCTACTTACAGTAAGAATAAGTAGACGAAAGGAGGAGCTCTTATGTACGTAATAAATCAAGACGGTTGGATTGAAGTGGTTTGCGGAAGCATGTTTTCGGGGAAATCAGAAGAGCTCATCCGCCGTGTACGCCGGACACAATTCGCAAAGCAAAATGCAATTGTATTTAAACCGTGTATTGATAATCGTTATAGTGAAGAAGATGTTGTGTCTCATAATGGATTGAAAGTAAGAGCAGTTCCTGTTGCGGCTTCAAAAGAGATGTTTGAGCATGTAACAGAAGATATAGATGTTATAGCAATTGATGAAGTGCAATTTTTTGATGGGGACATTGTGGAAGTGGTGCAAGAATTGGCAAACCGCGGCTATCGTGTGATTGTTGCTGGTTTAGACCAAGATTTCCGTGGTCTACCATTTGGACAAGTTCCTCAGCTTATGGCGATTGCGGAGCATGTGACGAAGCTGCAAGCAGTATGTGCTAAATGCGGATCTCCTGCAAGTCGTACGCAACGTTTAATTGATGGGGAACCAGCGTCTTTTGATGATCCTATTATTTTAGTTGCTGCATCAGAATCATATGAACCACGTTGTCGTCATTGTCATGTTGTGCCAATTAAACAGAGATAAAAACTCGCTACATAAGGCGGGTTTTTTTAGAAAATGCGTAGGGGCTGAATGAGCCGTTTGCGTTTTTAAATATAATTTGCGTTTTTTTTGTTATGTACCATATACTATTTGTATTAGAGACTAGGATGTTGAGGTGAATAGTGTGTTAGATCGTTTGCAAGCTGTAGAAGACCGTTATGAGAAGTTAAATGAGCTTTTAAGTGATCCAGAGATTATAAGTGATTCAAACAAACTTCGTGAGTATTCAAAAGAACAATCTGATATACAAGAGACGGTAGAGGTGTACCGTGAGTATAAAGATGCTCGTGAACAATTAAGAGATGCAAAGGCGATGTTAGAAGAGAAGTTAGATGCTGACATGCGTGAAATGGTAAAAGAAGAAGTGTCTGAGCTAGAGGGACAAGAGAAGGAATTATCAGAGCGTCTGAAAATTTTACTTGTTCCAAAGGACCCGAATGATGATAAGAACGTTATCGTAGAGGTTCGTGGTGCTGCTGGTGGTGATGAAGCGGCATTATTTGCTGGTGATTTATACCGTATGTATAGCCGTTATGCTGAGGTGCAAGGTTGGAAAACTGAAATTATCGAAGCGAGCTATACAGAACTAGGTGGATATAAAGAGATTATCTTTATGATCAACGGTAAAGGCGCTTTTGCAAAGTTGAAATTTGAAAATGGTGCGCACCGTGTGCAACGTGTTCCGGAAACAGAATCTGGAGGACGTATCCATACTTCTACAGCAACTGTAGCTGTATTACCGGAAGCAGAAGAAGTAGAAATCGATATTCATGAAAAAGATGTTCGTGTGGATACGTTTGCTTCTAGTGGTCCTGGTGGACAAAGTGTTAATACAACGATGTCAGCGGTACGTTTAACGCATTTACCGACTGGTGTAGTTGTTTCTTGTCAGGATGAAAAGTCACAAATTAAGAATAAAGAAAAAGCAATGAAAGTATTACGTGCACGTGTTTATGATAAGTTTAGACAAGAAGCGCAAGCTGAGTACGATCAAAACCGTAAACAAGCTGTTGGTACGGGAGACCGTTCTGAGCGTATTCGTACGTACAACTTCCCGCAAAACCGTGTTACAGACCATCGAATCGGTTTAACGATTCAGAAGCTGGATCAAATCTTACAAGGTAAGTTAGATGATTTCATCAATGCCTTAGTGATGGAAGATCAGGCGCAAAAGATGGAGGCAGCTGAGTAATGCGTGTCTATGAAGCCCTGAAATGGGCTTCTTCTTTTTTACAAGAAAATGGGCGAGATGAAAATGCGGGAGAAATTGTCCTTTGTCATGTATTAAAGACGAATCGAACAGGTTTAATGATGAACATGCGTGAAGAATTAACGGAAGAACAAGAGCAAACTTTTACAAACTTTATCCACAAGCATGTAGAAGGTATACCTGTTCAGTACTTAATTGGATATGAAATGTTTTATGGACGTCCATTTTTCGTAAATGAAGAAGTACTAATACCAAGGCCAGAAACAGAGGAGCTTGTGCTAGGTGTGCTAACACGTATTCGCCGTAAATTTGGGGATAAGCACGTGCATGTGGCGGACATTGGTACTGGCAGCGGGGCAATTTCGATTACACTTTCTTTAGAAAATTCCCATTTACATGTATACACAGTCGATATTGCTCCGGAATCGATTGAAGTGGCGCAGAAAAATGCAGCAGAATTACAGGCAAATGTAACGTTCTACCACGGTGATTTATTGTCGCCGTTTCAGGAAACGAAGCAGAAGCTAGATGTTGTTGTGTCGAATCCTCCTTATATTCCAGAAGAAGATTGGAGAGGGCTTTCTTCTGTTGTGAAGGAGCATGAGCCAAAGCGTGCGCTTGTTGGCGGTGAAGATGGGCTCAATTTCTATAGACGTTTTATGGAAGAGCTGCCAAAGGTTCTGCAAGAAGAAGCGATTGTTGCTTTTGAGGTAGGTGTGGGGCAAGGAGAAGATGTGCGTGCCCTGCTGCAAGAAACATTCCCGCACGCACATGTCGAGATTGTCTTTGATATTAATGGGAAAGATCGTATGGTCTTTGCGGAAATGTAATTTTAACAGGGGGCTGACCTGAAAATGGACTTTTGTCAGCCCCCTTTAGTGCATCTAGCATGTTGAATATCGTCGAAGGGTCTTTATCCCGCATTAACGGGCAGTAAAGGCTGGAGAAAAGCGGGGAAGAAAACTGCCCGTAAAAGCCCGATTGGTTCAACTAATCATTAGTGAGAAAAGCGTCACTGATGGAAGTTTCACTTTATATCGTGCCGAAGCGCCGATATATCGAAAAAAACGGTCGATATATCAGTGGACATGACCTTAAAAAGAAAAGCGTTTGTATGAATCACCTAAAAAACGAATAGATTCTGAATTTAGTAGTTTAGAAAGAAAAAAACTTGTCTACACTGTTTTACTGAAGGGGCGGTGGAGATAGGATGAAAAAACAAGCGATTGCTTATCTGCTTTTATTATTAATCGGTGCACAAATGGTTGCGCACTTTGGATATATGAAAGTTGATGCAAAGGAACCTGTCGTAATTCCCAAAGAAGCAATTCGATTACGTATTTTGGCTAATAGTGATTCAAAGGAAGATCAAGAGTTAAAACGTAAAGTGCGCGATGAAGTGAAAGCACAAATCGATGGCTGGGTGGCAGATTTAAAATCGTTTGAAGACGCACGTCGTATCATCCGAAGCCGTATTCCGGAACTTGAACAAACAGTGGCGAACACGTTGAAACGAGAAGGCAGTAAGGAAACTTTTACAGTTCAGTTTAATAAGCATATTAAATTTCCAACGAAATTGTATGGGAACTTTATTTATCCAGCTGGAGAGTATGAAGCGGTACTTGTGACAATTGGTAAAGGTGAAGGTGCAAATTGGTGGTGCGTGTTATTTCCTCCAATGTGTTTCTTAGATTTCTCTAGTGGTACAGCTGTGGAGAAAGAAGAGCATGTTGTAAAGGCGGAAACAATTGACGAGGACGATATAGAAGAAAATTATTTGCAAAAGGAAGTTGCAAGAGAAGAAGTAAAACAATCTCTTAAAGCTAAGAAAGAGACAAACATCGCACCTAAACAAAAGGTAAAGGCAAAGGCTATGCGAGAAAACAGGGCTGAGAAAGAATTACAGGAACAAGAAGAAGTAAAGCAAGATGAACCGAGTGCTGTCAAAAAAGAAGAGCACGTGAAGGTAGTAGAAGAAACGGAAGAAAAGCCAAAGGTAAAATTGTTTATCGTTGAAGCATTTGCATCTTTATTTTCAAAATAAGTTCTAAAAGATAATCCCTCCTCATATATAAAAATATGGGGAGGGATTATGTATGAAGCAAATACGTTTTGCTACAAAAACAGATGTAGAAAGATTGCAGGCCTTTTTTGGACAAGCTCATATGAAGGAAGAACGACTAGATCAATTATATGGGAACTTTATGATATTAGAAGAAGAGGGAAAAATTCAAGCGGCCGTTGGATTTGAGCAAGCTGGAACTGATGCGCTTCTTCGCTCTTGTTTATTCACACCTGCTGTGGATAAAGTTACATTCTTACATTTTTTTGAAACGTTTTTGCAGTATATTAAAGAGAAAAGTATTGAGCAATTATATTTACTCACAAAGAGTCCACAGTCGGTTACAATATTTCAGTTTTTTCAGTTTGAAATTGTAGAAAAAGATGATGTGTCAGAAGAAATTCAGGCATTAGAACATTTTTGTAAAAATATAAAGCAACCGAATGTAATTATACTAAATTGTCAGCTATTCACAAAGTTATCCACCGATTAAATTGATTTATCCACATTTTGTGGATAAATCTTATTTGTCTTTTGGATAAATCTCATAGTAAACTACAAATAACAAGTATTTCATGGTAGAAAAGGACGTGGGAAGAAATGAATACAAAAATGTGGGTTGTGGATAATATTGTGGAAATAAAAAAAGATTATCCACAGTTGCAAGAAGCAGCACATTTATTACGAGAAAATGAAGCAGTAGCGTTCCCAACTGAAACAGTATACGGACTCGGTGCGAATGCATTAAACGACGAAGCTGTTGCGAAAATTTTTGAAGCAAAAGGAAGACCAAGCGATAATCCACTTATTGTACATATTGGTACGGAAGAACAATTAGATGGCATTGTGGCTCATATTCCGCCGATTGCGAATGTATTAATGAAACACTTCTGGCCAGGACCACTAACACTTATTTTCCCGAAAAAAGAAGGGATCTCTGAAAAGGTAACAGCTGGATTACATACAGTGGCAGTTCGAATGCCAGATCATCCGGTAGCATTGGCGCTTATTGAAGCGGCAAATGTACCAGTAGCAGCTCCAAGTGCGAATCGTTCTGGTCGTCCTAGCCCAACGCTCGCTTCTCATGTATATGAAGATTTAAACGGAAAAATTGCCGGTATTGTTGATGGCGGGGCAACTGGTGTTGGTGTTGAATCTACTGTAGTAGATTGTACGAGTGAAATACCGACGATATTGCGCCCAGGCGGTATTACGAAAGAGCAGTTAGAAGAAGTAATTGGACCTGTTTTGTTAGATCCGGCGCTAAAGGATGAAACGGAAAAACCAAAATCACCAGGAATGAAATATACACATTATGCACCGAAAGCACCGCTTAGCATTGTTGAAGGTTCGCGTGCATTTATTCAACAACTTGTGGATAAAAAAGAGCAAGAGGGTTATAAAGTAGGTGTATTAACAACGGAGGAATATCAGCATGTGTATAAAGCAGAAGTTGTTCTTTCTTGTGGAAAGCGCAGTGATTTAGCGACAGTTGCGACAAAGCTTTATGACGTATTGCGTACATTTGATGCAAGCGGTGTTGATATCATTTTTAGTGAGTCATTCCCAAGCGATGGAATTGGTAGTGCAATCATGAATCGTTTAACGAAAGCTGCAGGTCATCAAATCATCTTCGAAAAATAAATTCTATCTCTCCTCGGACGTGCATATTGTGAAGTAGCAAGTCCGAGGAGGGACATTATGAAGATTGAACATATTATAAGCGAATTGTTGCCGCTGTTTATTATGGCATTTGCACTAGGGCTTGATGCATTTTCTGTCAGCCTCGGTATGGGGATGATTACGCTTAAGCAGCGCCAAATCTTTTATATCGGTATTATAATTGGTATATTTCATATAATCATGCCTTTCATCGGCATAATGCTCGGCCGCTTTTTATCAGAGCAATTTGGTTCTATTACTACAATTGTAGGTAGTATTCTATTAATGGGATTAGGGTTTCACATTGTGTATAGCTCAATGTCTCATGATGATGAGTATAGGAGCGTCCCTGCCGGCGGAAGTTTACTGTTGTTTGCTTTTAGTGTGAGTATGGATAGTTTTTCTGTCGGTTTAAGCCTTGGTATTTACGGAGCACGTACATTTGTAACTATTCTTATATTCGGCGTTGTGAGTATGATGCTCACTTGGATCGGATTGTTAATTGGCCGCAGAGTACAAAGTATTCTTGGAACGTATGGGGAAGTGCTTGGCGGGATTATACTTGTTGGATTTGGGATTAAATTATTATTTTCGGTATGAAGTGAAACAAATAATGTAAGAAAGCCCAGCCATTTATTGTGGCTGGGCTTTCATTTTTAGTTCTATCCAGATCCAGCGGCTAGAACAGTCGGTGGCTTCGCGTCTTCCGCCGAGGCAAAGAGCGCCTCTATGTCAGAAGCTCCATCCTCCTCCTGTTCTGAGCGAGCCGCTTCCGCTTTTAGTTATGGCCTTACAAGTTCAAATTGTTCCCCAAGTTTTGCGTAATTATGTCCAGCCAGTCGGCTTATTGGTTTTAACCCTTCAGCATGAATGCGTCCATTTTCATATAAGTGCTCAGCGATATGGAAACGCACAATGCGTCCAATTAAGAGATCGCATGCAGGGGAATCTTCTGTTCCGCCTAGCTGAATAGCGCGCTCTAGTATACATTCCATACGGATACTCGCTTCTTTTACCCCCGGTACAGAAATGACATCGCTGTCAATTGGTGTTAGTTTTGCAAGTTCAATCTCACTTTCATTAGGAGGAAGGTTAGCTGCTGTTTCATTGATAGCCTCCGCGTACGATTCGTCAGAAATATGAACGACAAATTCTTCTTTTTCCATCGCGTTTCTTGCTGTATCTTTTGGTTCTCCACCTTTTCGCTGCACAGAAATTGAGATAAGAGGCGGATTAGCAGCAACGATATTAAAGTAGCTAAATGGTGCTCCGTTTAGTACTCCATCATTTGTAACGGTTGTGACGAAGGCAACTGGGCGCGGAATAATGCTTCCTGTTAGTAATTTGTAATTGTCTTTTTCAGTTTGTTCATTTGGATTAATAGACAGCATGTATGTAATCTCCCTTCGAATATCTGTAACACTTCTTTGTTTGTTTACAAGATAGAGGGGGAAAACTCCTGCTGAAAAAATATTTTTTTGCCGATTTTTGTAAAGGGTATGAAACAGTTCCTCACAAGGAATATGGAAACGATTCAAGGGCAGTAAGACCCCAACTTCAAGGTTCAGAGAGAGGGGAAGAAGATAGGAGGGGAAATTCACTAAGGGGGTATATATTTAAAAAAACAAAAAGATGACATATGTCATCTTTTTGTTTTTTACGTTCTAAGTTTTTCATTGTTGCATCGAACAAATACAATCTGCTTCATTATAGACGATAGGATGAAACGTTGATGCCTTTCCACTCATAGTAATCTAAAATACCAGAGTAAATTGCTTCTGCAGCACGTTGTCTCCAATATTCAGATCCTAATTTTTCATTTTCTTGCGGATTGTCAATGAAAGCGAGCTCTGTAAGAATGGCAGGCATTGTATTTTCACGAACAACATAAAAATCGCCATCTTTTACACCGCGGTCTGTCGTTTCCATAGCATTTACAAGACGACCTTGTACTTTTTCAGCTAATACACGGCTTTCCTCTGTATTAGGGTTTCCTGCAGTTCTTGATTGCCAGTAGTACGTTTCTGTTCCGTGTGCAGTACCATCGAAGCCATTTGCGTGAATGCTGACAAAAATATCTCCGTTATTTTGTTGTGCAAATTCTACGCGTTTTTGTAGTGATTCGCTAGCGGTATTACCAGGCCGTGAATCTGTTTCACGAGTTAACAGCACTTTAAACGGTGATTTTTGATTAAATAGATCACGAACACGTAAGGAAACATCCAATACAACTGCGTCCTCTGTTATGCCGTCGTTGATACCAGCATGACCATCATCGACACCACCATGGCCCGGATCAATGATGATTGCTTTTCCGTTTAATGGATCTACTTGTAGATCGGTTGCTTGAACCCATCCTGTTTGATCGCCAATGCGAACTTCAATCCAGTTATTTGGATCTTTACGCAGTACATCGACGGTTGTTCCTTGCTGCAGTGTCCCTTTTTTATTATTGCCATATGGATACGGTTCTGTACGGAACTCGTCTGTTGTTTTTGTAATTTGTCCTTTTGTGTTTGCTGCGTAGTTCGTAAATGGAATATCTTTTGGCAATTGATGTGAATCCATAACAGGTTCATTATTTTTAGGTAAAATATTCACGCCGTCATATTCAGAACGATTATATGGATGTATTTCTTCCATAAGGTTTGCAATCTTAGTTGCCCACGCAGTATCTGTTGAATAGTTAGCGTTAATATCTTTTACTGTGACCCCTTTATAGCGCCAATCTCCAGGTTCTAAATAATACGCTCTTACGTAAGAGGCATTATAATTAATACTGTCATTAAACGTATTGAAGTAGCTGGCTAAACCAAACGGGTCAGAATCTTCAGCGCGAAGTCCAAATAGATTATGTTTTCGATAGGCAATTAATGATTTGCCGTACCCCGACTCTAAAATAGCATGAGATGCTAAGAATAGAGCGTTCACACCATATTTGTTTTGTGCGTCAATAAACGCCTGTCCATATCCGATAAGCGGGCTTGTCCCGTTTGTTCTTCGGCTCATATAATTATCAATTTCTTGGGCAGTTACTTTTGAAGGTTTGCGCAAATCTAGCGTTTCATAAGGCTGGCCAATATAGTAATCTAGTGAAAGATTCGCTAAGCCGCTTCCTTCAAAATACTCCACGCGCAGCTTATGATTTCCTTTTGTTAAAGAAATTTTTCCTGTACGTGTACCGTTGTTACTTGCTTCCCAAGAGTTAATAACGGGCTGATCATCTACATAGACGCGAACGCCATCGTCTGCTTTCGCCGAGAATGTATAATCGCCACCTTCAAAGTATTCCGTTTTTGTAAAGCGAGCAGAGAAGTTATCATTTGAAATAAATGGGCTTGGAGAACCATTTTGCCAATTGAAATCAATCTTCTCAATTTTTTGTAAGGCGTTATTGCCACCAAGAATAATAGGATCGCCTTGAAGATTCGTATTGTTATAGATCTCACCGAGCCAAGTAGACGAATTTTGTACAGTACTGTAAGGTTCAATGCTAAATTCTACGCGACTTTGGCCTGTTTGTTCTAAATATTGTACTTCAACTAAATGCGTATCTGGTTGATTAGCTTTACCAAATGCCCAGGCAGCAGTTCCATCAGAAATATGAATTTTCTTCGCGTATTCTGTAAATCCTGATGGTCCCCAACGATCAAGGACAAGTTTCCCATCAATAAAGACACGAATCCCATCATCAGCGCGCCCGCGAATGACGTAATCTCCAGCAGATAAACGTTTTACCGTTGTGTAACGAGCGGAGAAGTTGTCAGCCGGAACTTTAGAAGTTGGAGCGCCGATACCATTATTTTCAGCGAGTTGCTTCGTATCCCCTTGTGGTGCTAGCACTTTTGCATCGACAGGATAGCCAGCTAAATTAGTATTTGGATAATAATAAGCTAGCCAAGAATCGAATGGTACAATATCAGAAAAGATAGCTGCTTGACCGCTATTTTCATAGAAGTCAGTTCGAATTTTATGATCCCCTTGCGGCACATTTGTCACGATAGTACGATCGATTTGTCCAGGAACATCATACCAACGGTCAATTACTTGTTTCCCGTCAAAAGAAACTTTGACGCGATCATCAGCTAACGTATGTATAAAGTAATCACCGGCAGCCAGCTGCCTAGATTGATCAAAAGTCGCTGTGAAATCATCTTCTGTTTGATCGGGTGTAGGACTTCCATATCCCCAATTATAATGAACATCTCCGCCTGTTTGAGAAAAAGGTCCAGGAGATTTTTTATAATCGAATTGAAGATTGGCTTTTCCGCTTTGTTCCATATATTCAACAGTAATTTTATGTTCTCCAGCTGACAATGGTACTTTTACTTTGCGAGTTTCACCGTTACTAGCATTCCAAGAATCGATTACAACTTTGTTATCAACGTAAACACGCACACCATCGTCTGCTTTCGCCGTGAATAAATATTCACCTTGTTCAAACTTATCTACCTTAGTAAAGCGGGCAGAAAAATTATCGTTTGAGATAGCTTTATGCGGTGAGTTGTCTTCCCAATTAAAGTTGATTGTGTTTAACTTTTCTGAAGAATTCGCTCCGCCGATAACAACAGCGTCACCTTTTAACTCTTTGTTATTATAGAATTCGCCGAGCCAACTAGTTGATTTTGTTGCTTCGCTGTAAGGTTCAATTTGAAAATCTACTTGGCTGTTTCCGCCTTCTTCTAAGTATTGCACTTCAACTAGATGGGTATCTGTTTGATTGGTTTTACCAAATGCCCATGCTGCAGTTCCATCATTAATATGGATTTTTCGAGCATCTTCCTGTAACCAACCGGATCCCCAGCGGTCAAGAACAAGTTGTCCATCAATAAAGACACGAATACCATCGTCTACTTTTCCGCGAATGATATAATCTCCAGCAGGTAATCGCTTTACTGTCGTATAGCGAGCAGAGAAATTATCTGCGGGCACTTTTGGTGTTGGTGAACCAATTCCATTGTTTTGGAACAGCTTCTTTTCTGTTCCTGTTGGAGGAATCACTTTTGCGTCTACTGGATAACCTTCTAAATTTTTGTTCGGATAATAGTAGGCTAACCAGTGATCAAATGGAACAATGTCAGAGAAAACCGCTGCTTGACCAGTATTTTCATAGAAATTTGTTTGTAACTTATAAGTTCCCGCTTTTACATTTGTTATAAGTGCACGATCAATTTGTCCACCAGCATCATACCAACGATCAATTACCGGTGTCCCGTTAAAGGAAACTTTGATACGATCATCAGCTAACGTATGTACGAAGTAGTCTCCAGCTGATAATTGTTTTGATTGATTAAAGATGCCGGTAAAATGGTCCGCTGAAATGTCGGATCTTGGACTTTGATATCCCCAGTTGTAATGTACATCTCCATCATTTTGGGTAAATGTATCATTGCTCGCAGCATGTGCAATAAATGGGGTTAGAAAAAAACCAACTGCTATGATTGGAGCATACCATTTTTTATTCACTTTTTTTTTCTTATCTCCCTTCTCTAAAATAAACTCGAACTTTATCAATCTACCATAATCTTGCATGGAAAGGTATACAAATAATAGTTTTGTAATATTAGGCTTAAAGCTTCAGCATTTATCATAACTTGATCCAAGCATATGCAGTCTGTTCTGGGGAACATGGGAAATTTTTGAAAGAAAATAATTGTAAAGCTTCTTTAATAAATGTTTGTGCAGGATAAAATTTTTAGCGATGATGTTGTTTTCTTATAAAAAACTGAACGACCTTTGAATAATGAATTTTTGTATTATCAGTAGCTATGGGAATAAATTTATTTTCGAATTGGTTTCATACATACTGAAGGAATGCTAAAAAAGCTTCTTTATATATTATGAAGAAGCTTTTTCGTGGTGTGCTCAGCGTGTATATATTCTCTAGGGTTCAAGTTCCGCGTCGTGAAGGCATTACGACTAGCTTAAGACAAGGGTGTCTGTTGCAACGAACCCCAAAAACTAAACGGAGGAGTAAAGCTATTAGGTAAAAATATTGTTAATACTAATTGAAGGAAAAAAATCCCTCACAATTGTGAGGGACTGAATTGGTAAAGTGAAACTTCCATCAGTGGGGGGGTTCTTCATCCCCCACTGATGGTTAGTTGAACCAATCGGGCTTTTACGGGCAGTTATCCCCCACCTAGCTCCTTCGATTCTCTCTCAATCTTGAGGTGGGGGTCTTACTGCCCGTTAATGCGGGGTAAATATCTCGAATTCAAGATAATAAGTTAAATTAAAGTGTAAGCGCCAGGTCCAATAAGAGCAACGCCAACTGCAACTGCGATTAAGATAAGGTTATATTCAAAACCGTTTTGTGTAACCCAGTAACCATTTTTACCATGAACTGTGAAGATAGCCATTAACATTGTACCGACAATAAATAGAGCACCTACCCAAGTGAAAATACCAGCAGCAAATAAGAAACCACCTAGTAATTCAGTTGCCCCAGCCATAAACGCCATAAATACTCCTGGTCGTAAGCCGATTGATTCCATCCAGCCGCCAGTACCTTTTAAACCATAGCCGCCAAACCAGCCGAATAGTTTTTGAGCACCATGTCCCATGAATGTAACCCCAATAATAAGACGAATAATAAGAAGACCAATGTTTATCATTTTATAATACCTCCTAAAAAGTTATTTACTTATCTTATGTAAGTAATAATAAAGTAGTTACTTATTTTAGTCAAGTAACTTTAATAAAAAATAACAAGAAATTTTACAAATGGTGAACAAAAACTAATTATGTTGTTAAGACTTCTAGACAACTGAAGAAAAAAAGGCTTAAATAGAAATGAGGAAGTTCACTTCTTTCCATTTGAATTCAGACTGTCTGAATTGACTGGAATTTTGCAAGGCGATACAATAAGGGTCTAATTGACAACTCTCTTTTTTATATCGAAAACGTTTTATGCTAGTAAAGCGAAGAGTTGTAATTATTGAGCTCAAGTGTATTGTAAGTAAGGAATATAAGGAGGATTATCCTATGTTTAAGAAATTATTTGGTCTTGGTTCTAAAACAAATGCAGAAACAATCGTAGCTCCATTAACTGGAGAAGTGAAAAATATTGAAGAAGTGCCAGATCCAGTATTCGCTGGCCGTATGATGGGAAATGGTGTTGCAATCGATCCAACTGAAGGTGTAGTAGTGTCTCCAGTAGACGGTGAAATCGTGCAATTATTCCACACAAAACATGCTGTAGGTATTAAATCGAAAAACGGTGCAGAGATTTTAATCCACGTTGGATTGGAAACTGTAACAATGGCAGGCGAAGGTTTCGAAGCACATGTAGCTGAAGGACAAACTGTTAAAGTTGGCGATAAATTAATCTCTTTCGACTTAGAATTAATTCGTGAAAAAGCAAAAAGCACAATTACACCAATCGTTATTACGAACACAGATGCAACAGCATCTATTGAAACAACTATAGGCGTAACAGCTGCAAAAGGTTCAACAGGAGTAATGAAAGTAACAATGAAATAATCGTTTTGATTGATAAGGAATCCATTTCATATTTGAAGTGGATTCCTTTTTTGTGGATGAAAGAATAACAGTAGATTTTTTCCTGCCTTGTATTACTATATTGTGGTCACTTAGAAATAGAGTTTCACATGTGTAATGAGAGCGCATTTCTTCTAGAAGAAATGCGCTTTTTTATATATACATTTCTTTTTTTCATTATCATTGTGCGTTATGATGAAAATAGATATTCATCATAAGGAGTTGGTGTTTGGTGAAGCGAGTATTATTCGTTTGTACAGGCAATACATGCCGCAGTCCGATGGCAGAAGCGTTATTACGGCATCATGGAGAAAAGCATTTTGAAGTGCAATCTGCGGGCGTATTTGCCGCAGTGGGCAGTGATGCATCTGCGCATGCTAAAAGTGCGTTAGAAGAAAAAGGAATTTCAATTGCACATGCTTCTCAGCAAGTGACGGAAGAGTTGCTAGAGTGGTCTGAAGTTGTATTAACAATGACAACGGGACATAAGCAGCTTTTACTGGCCCATCATCCAGAAGTAAACGGAAAAGTGCATACATTATATGAATTTGTAGAAGGTACAAATAAGGACATTTCTGATCCTTTTGGCGGCTCGCTTGCTATTTATAAAGCAACGCTGGAAGAAATGGAACAACTTGTACAAACTTTGCTGAAAAACCATTCAGAAAGTTAATGTTTCGTGTATAATACGATATTGGAGATTATATCGATTTAACGGGTAATATATCTCATATCTCAAAGGTTTGAGATGGGGTCAACTGTTCAGTTCATTGTTAGTGGGGGAGAAGAGAAACCCGCTGGCATGTGCCCGATTGGTTCAACTAACTATTCGGAGAAAAAGCATCTCCGAACGGAAGTTTCACTTTATATTTGGAGGGGTTTGGAATGAAAGTAGTAGTAGCATCTGATCATGGCGGATTGAACATTCGCAAAGAAATCGTAAATTTATTAGAAGAGTTAAATATTGAATATATTGATTTAGGTTGTGAGTGCGAAGCGGGTTCTGTAGATTACCCTGATTTTGCATTCCCGGCGGCAGAAATGGTTGCAAGTGGTGAGGTAGACCGCGGTATTTTAATTTGCGGAACAGGCATTGGTATGTCAATTGCAGCAAACAAAGTATATGGCATTCGCTGCGCATTAGTACATGATACATTTAGTGCAAAAGCAACGAGAGAACATAACGATACGAACATGTTAGCAATGGGTGAGCGTGTAATCGGAGCTGGATTAGCACGTGACATCGCGAAAATTTGGTTAACAACGGAGTATGAAGGCGGTCGTCACGAGAATCGTGTAGGGAAAATTAAAACATACGAAGCGAAGTAATCGTATTCTAACTTCTAGTAAGAGTTAATATAATTTGTTGAACCTACCTGCGAAAGGAAGAGCGTAATGAATGAAATATTACAATTGAAAGAGCAGTTGCAAACAGCGCTTTCTGAGTTTCAAGAGCAAGCTTCGCTGCGAAATGGGAACATTTTTGTTGTGGGCTGCAGTACGAGTGAAGTACTAGGTGAAAGAATTGGAACATCGGGAACGATGGAAGTAGCGGAAGCGATTTTTTCTGCGTTAAAACAATTTCAAGAGCAGTGTGGTATTGCGTTAGCGTTTCAATGCTGTGAACATTTAAACCGTGCTTTAGTCATAGAAAGAGAAATCGCAGAGAAGCACCAGTTCGAAATTGTAAATGTTACGCCTGTCAGATCAGCAGGTGGGGCTCTTGGAACATATGCATATCATAATATGAAAGATCCTGTTATCGTAGAGTTCGTAAAAGCAGATGCGGGTATTGATATTGGAGATACGTTCATTGGTATGCATTTAAAACATGTAGCTGTGCCTGTACGCACACGTGTAAAAGAAATTGGGCATGCGCATGTAACGATGGCAAAGACGCGTCCGAAGTTAATTGGCGGGGCGCGTGCAGTATATGCCGTAAAAGAGGAAACGTTTACTTGTAGTTAAGTCATAAATTTACATTGAACTACCCCACCTAAAATCCTAACAGATTTTTGAGGAAGGGGATT
>NZ_NTTM01000040.1:0-58451 GCF_002560985.1 Bacillus sp. AFS018417 | reverse complement strand
CAGTTTTCAAAGAACTTGTTAGCCGCTCATTTGCGACTTCCTTATGTTAACATCTCAACCATCTGATGTCAACAATGTTTTTTATTTCTTTTTCCGCTTGATGAATTCGTTCATCAGCGACGAATATTAATTTATCATATATAAAACTATATCGTCAATACTTTTTAATAAAAAATTCTTTTTCTCATATACCTTGTACAATCTTCAGGTGGAGCAATTCTTGTAAATACAGTAAATAACAATTTATATCGCTCTTCCATCGTCTTTTTTACAATACGATGGATCCTCTTATCCGCAAAGTCAAATAACAATTCATCTAACTCTCTTTTTAATACATATTCTAATTCTTTCTGTTCCTGCTCCGTAATCAATAACCCAATCATTCTGTCACCTCAGCTGTTTCTTATCTACATACCACTTTCCTAATATATGTAAAATTAACTAAAGTTATTTTTTATACTTGGAATCAAGTATCCTCTTCTACTTCATACACTTATCTCATCCATTTCTCTAAATATCAAGGCAGGATAAATTATATAAAGCGTTACCGTTCAGTATATCCTTTTCTTACGATGTTAATCGTTTAGTTCTCTTTTCTTCTTTTTCTGCATATAAGTAACTGAAAAGGATTGGACAAAGGGGCGGAGAAACGATGTTTTTCTTCTTTATAACAAGTAAACATAGGTTTAAACAAATTAGTCTTATTATTGTGCTTTCCCTTTTTACGGCATGGCTGCTCTTTTTAAAAACATATTCTTATCAATCGGTTTTTTCAACAACTACTGGCCCAAAAGCAATTTATAAAGGAGACACGACAAAAAAACAGGTTTCTTTAACGTTCGATATTAGTTGGGGGGATGAGAAAGCATTACCTATACTAGATACATTAAAAGAAAAAAAGATTACAAACGCCACATTCTTTCTTTCAGCAGCATGGGCAGAACGCCATCCTGATATTGTGGAGCGTATTATAAAAGATGGTCACGAAATCGGAAGTATGGGATACAATTACAAAGACTATACTTCTTTAGAAGCAGGCGAAATCCGAAGGGACCTCTTAAAGGCACAGGACGTATTTACAAAACTTCAAGTGAAGCAAGTTCAACTTCTACGTCCCCCTAATGGTAACTTTAATAAAACGGTATTAAAAATTGCTGAATCTCTAGGATATACGGTTGTACATTGGAGTAATAATTCAAATGACTGGAAAAACCCTGGAGTCAATAAAATTGTTACCACCGTTTCAGAAAATCTACGCGAAGGAGATATCATTCTACTTCACGCTTCTGATTCGGCACTACAAACAAATCAAGCATTACCAATGCTGCTTCAAAAATTGAAAACGGATGGATTTAAAAACATCCCTGTCTCTCAACTCATCTCTAATACAAATGCTAAAAGCAAAGACATAGATTGAACTTACACCTTACTAAGGCGTAAGCCTTACTGTCCATTAAACAAAATAAAAGCTGATTCCAATATAGGAATCAGCTTTTTTGTCCTATTAAACGATGTAACATTAGAACTTGATACGCATTGCATAGCAACAACGGCACAACCATTAAGTATAACCAATTTGTATCATTGACCCGCAGCGCCGGAACCCATTCAATAACAGTCACAACAATCATAAAGAATAGGGCCGGGACAAAAGCTTTCTTATTCGTCTCTTTACTTTTTATGTAAGCAACAATTGCTCCAAATACAAAGAGAGTCCCAGCAACTAAAATATTCATCCCAAGTGATTCATTCCCATTTGCAATCAATACAGAGCGCAAATATACAAAATCAAATAATACAAATGCAATTAAGAAAATTTGTATTGCATTCCAAAGAGATGGAGAGCGAAACATCCCTAGTCCAAACCGGTGAATTGTTAAATACGCAAAGAAACCCATCTGACTAATGACACTAAAAATAAAACCTATCCCAAGCAACCAAAAAGAAATCATTAAAATTTCCTTTCCGTCGAAATTTTGAAAAAATTTATTATACTTGTCCCACCCTAAAATAAAACCGATAAAGATTGTACTGCTTCCCCCAAGAAACAATGTCGTCAAAAAGAGTCGTACCCATTTTCGGCTATTCACAGACATATCCCCCATTATCTATATATTTTCACTTAAATTGTAACAATGTCATTTTTAAAAAGCTAGCTATCAATATGTATAAATTCCTTCAAGATATTTATATTAAAAAAGAGAAATATGCGAAAGGAGTCCCGGCTGATGAAACGGATTCTGCTCATTTTGGTCTCTTTTATCCTTTTTATCGGAATAGTTGCATGTGCACAAGAAAAAGAAGCGAAATCCCAATTAGACTATGATCAAACGAAAAAAATGATTATTGATATCTTAAAAACGGATGAAGGCAAAAAAGCAATCCAAGATGTACTAACCGATGAAAAAATGAAACAAGCTCTTATTTTAGATGAATCTGTAGTGAAAAAAACGATTGAAGATACTATGCTATCAGAGAAAGGGCAACAATTTTGGGAAAAATTATTCAAAGATCCTGAGTTTGCTGCTAAGTTTGCAAAAAGCATGGAGAAAGAACAAACAAGTTTAATGAAAACATTATTAAAAGATCCTGAGTATCAAGCAGGTGTTATAGAGATCATGAAAAATCCGGAAGTTGGAAAAATCATGATGCAAACAATGAAAAGTAAAGAGTATCGTCAATATTTACAGCAAGTCTTAACTGAAACTGCCGAAAGTCCACTATTCCAAGCAAAAATGATAGATATTATTAGTAAAGGTGTTGAAAAGGCTCAGAAAAGTGGCGGTGAGCAGAAAAAAGAAGGCGGATCAGAAGAAG
This sequence comes from Bacillus sp. AFS018417, assembly GCF_002560985.1. Taxonomy (NCBI): domain Bacteria; kingdom Bacillati; phylum Bacillota; class Bacilli; order Caryophanales; family Bacillaceae; genus Bacillus; species Bacillus sp. AFS018417. Next base: position 55,634 of record NZ_NTTM01000040.1, on the reverse strand, counting down.
GAAAAAAAGAACAAAAATAGCCCTCGTACTGAGGGTTATTTTTGTTCAATTGCCGCTCTCTCAATTACTTGCTTAGCAATTTGTTTATAGATTACTCCAGTGTTATGCTCCTCATCGTATACGGATGGAGCAAATTCTTCTGCATTCCAATCTGGCTGCTGGAGCGGAATTTGCCCAAGTACTACTGTCTGTAGGTCTGCCGCTAACTTTTCTCCTCCACCTTTACCAAAGACATATTCTTTTTCACCAGTCACTTTACTTTCAAAATAAGACATATTTTCCACAACACCAATAATCTCATGCTCTGTGCGAAGTGCCATTGCACCAGCTCTAGCAGCTACAAACGCCGCTGTTGGATGAGGCGTTGTCACAATAATTTCCTTACAAGACGGAAGCATAGAATGTACATCTAATGCTACATCACCTGTACCAGGAGGCAAATCTAACACTAAGTAATCTAAATCACCCCACTCTACTTCTGTGAAGAAATGATTTAACATTTTCCCAAGCATTGGGCCTCTCCAAATAACAGGTGCATTGTCTTCTACGAAAAATCCCATCGAAATAACTTTTACACCAAAACGCTCTACCGGAATGATTTTATCACCACGTACAACAGGCCGTTTTTCAATCCCCATCATATCCGGCACACTAAATCCGTATATATCAGCATCAACGATTCCAACCTTTTTTCCTAATCTAGCAAGAGAAATCGCTAAGTTTACAGAAACAGTCGATTTTCCAACTCCGCCTTTTCCACTTGCTATTGCTAGGAAAGTTGTTTTTGAATGCGGTGATAATAAAGATTCACTCTGCTCTTCTTGCGGAGCAAATTGCAATTGTTCCTCTTCGGTAAATTCCGTAAAGCGTAAACCAACTGTTGCTGCTCCTAATTCTTTCACTAATTTCACAATTGCTCCTTGCAGCTGCATTTGTTCGGCTGTTCCTGTTTTCACAATCGCAATTTTAATACTCACATGTTCTTTTTCCGGTTTCACGGTGACTTCTTTAATAGCATTTGTTTCTTTTAATGTTTTATTTAGAAACGGATCTACAATCCCTTCAAGTGCTCCCACTACTTGTTCTTTCGTTACCATAACCTGTCCCGCCCCCTGTTATAAAAATAAGATAAAGTAAATTAAATTAAGTTCTTACAAGCGTGTAATAACTCATTAGAACAAAATAAATGCGTTTTCATTGTAAGTATAGCATATTTTCGGAAAACTCCGTTACAAAGAAGACCCTCCCTTAATCGGGAGGGTTTCCTTTCTCAGTAAAATATCGCAATATCCCACGATATATAGCAGCAGAAACTTTTTGCTGATATTTCTCTGAGTTTAATAAATATCTTTCGTTTACATTGGATAAAAAGCCAGCTTCAACTAATACACCCGGTGTTTTCGCATGCTTCAATAAATAAACACGAGAAATTGTTTTTGCCGAACGCTTCGTATTCTCGAGACTTGTTCGTAATTCAGCTTGAATAAATTTTGCTGCTCGCTCATTTTCTACTAAAGAACGATAATAAAATGTTTGTGCTCCTTTCGAATCACCACTTGGGAGGGCATTCAAATGCACACTAACAAAAAAGTCAACATCAGACTTATTAATGATATCAACACGTTTTTTTAAGTCCTCTGCTTTGCGGCGACTATATCCCTTGGTGCTTTTGTCTGCTAAATCATAGTCTCCATTGCGTGTCAAAATAACGAGCGCTCCTTGTTCTTGTAAATAATCTCGCACTTTTTTTGTAATTTCCAGTGTAATATCTTTTTCAACAATATCTCCCCCGCCAACTGCCCCTCCATCCGGGCCACCATGACCAGCGTCTAATACAATAATTTTTCCAGACAAAGGCAAGTTCCACGCTCTCCACGATTTTGTAATTTGAAAATCCTGCCTTACTAAGAAAAAGAGTACAACCGCTGCTAACATAAAAGAAATAATCCGAATTCTTTTCATACCTTTCCCCCTCTAGCTAGTCCCTCTACTTACTTATATGGGACAAGAGGAAAGTTTATGATTTTCTTAATGCAGCTTCATGCGATATCTTCTCTCACCCTTTTCATATCCTTGTTGCCACCAAGCATTAATAAAGCGCTGGCACAATTGATATAACTGCTCATCTTCATTTTCTTCTAAAGTATGCAAAAGAACACTTGTCAAAAAATGAAACAGCATTTCTGTTAATTGAACTTCTTCATGAGACGACCTGCTTTTCACATCTAAAAGTGATTCTCCATAATAACCAAACTTACTATACCTAGCTCCTAATAAATAGGACTCAATACCTACCTCTATACAATAATCTTCATAATGACGATGGAATGTATCCATAAAAAAGCAATCACGAATATTTTCTCTGAGTGTTTGTAAGGATAATTCTCGCAGTATTTTACGTTCATACTTCAGCTGCTTTTCTCTTTGTTTTTCTTTCAGGCTTACAATAACATTCATAGTACTTAAAACCTCCCTATGTACGTATTAGTCTAAACTTCTCAGTAGGAAGCATACACAAGAAGGCAACACTAAAATATTCCAAAGAAGAGGATGCTAATAAAAGATGTTTACGAACATAATAAAAAAACCCCAGCCAAAAGGCTGAGGTTTGAAGTTCGCAAAAATTAACGTTTTGAGAACTGAGGTGCACGACGAGCACCTTTAAGACCGTATTTTTTACGCTCTTTCATACGTGCGTCACGAGTTAATAGACCTGCACGTTTTAATGTTAAACGGTATTCTGGATCAGCTTTTAATAAAGCGCGAGAAATACCGTGACGGATAGCACCAGCTTGACCAGTGTATCCACCGCCATGTACGTTTACAAGTACATCGTAGTTACCTAAAGTTTCTGTTGCAACTAGAGGTTGTTTCACTACTTCACGTAATGCAGCAAATGGGATATAGTTTTCAAAATCACGACCGTTAATGATAACGCGTCCTTCGCCTGGAACTAGGCGTACGCGTGCTACTGAACTCTTACGACGTCCAGTACCATTGTATTGTACCTGTGCCAAAGTAAGCCCTCCTTTAATTAATTATCCGCGAAGTTCGTAAACTTCTGGTTTTTGTGCTTGGTGTGGATGCTCAGATCCAGCATACACATTTAACTTTTTAGACATTTGACGTCCTAAACGTCCTTTTGGAAGCATGCCTTTAATAGCAAGCTCTAACATTTGTACAGGGTAGTTTGTACGCATTTCTAGAGCTGTTCTTTGTTTAAGTCCACCTGGGTGATTTGTGTGACGGTAGTAAATTTTATCGTTTAATTTATTACCTGTTAAGTGAACTTTCTCAGCGTTAATAATAATTACATGATCACCAGTATCAATATGTGGTGTAAATGTTGGTTTGTTTTTACCGCGTAAAATGGATGCTACTTCAGTAGCAAGGCGACCTAAAGTTTTATCTTCAGCATCAACCACATACCATTTACGCTCAACTTCGTTAGCTTTTGCCATAAAAGTCGTACGCATTTGTTTCCCTCCTACTCAATATCTTTTCATAGAAAAAATTCTATTGTTTATCTTAAACACGATTTCCTTCCGGGGCTAATCGTGGTCTTAGAAACAATACCATATGTTATGATATCCTTTTGAGTTTCTAATGTCAAGCAAATGTTACACCAGGATTAGTTGTTATAGTTTACCTGCCATAAATAAAGGCCTTGCCCCGGTACCATCTTCCCAGCAAAACGGCGGTCTTGTTTTTTAAAAATATCTGGAATGCTTTCAGGAGCAATCTTTCCTTTACCGACGCTAAGCAGCGTACCAACAATAATTCGAACCATGTTATATAAAAAACCATTTCCAACAAAACGAAAGACTAGCTCATCACCTTGTTCTATTAAATCTATTTCATAAATTGTTCGCACTTTATCCTTTTTATCAGTTTTTGCCGAACAAAATGAAGTAAAATCATGCGTTCCAATAAAATAAGGAATTGCTTTTCGGATGGATTCTACTTCTAATGCATATGGATACTGATATACGTAATTTCTACGGAATACATCAGCTTTTTTAGATAATAATACACGATAGCGATATTCCTTTTTTACAACACCATATCGTGCGTGAAAATCTAAAGTTTTTTGCTCAGCCTGCTCCACAGCAATATCATCTGGCAGCATTGTATTTAAAGCTGCCATCCATTGCTCTCCTGTTAATGATAGTGGTGTATCAAAATGAATGACTTGGCCTTTGGCATGGACAGTGGAATCTGTTCTTCCTGACGCTTGTACACGAACAGCTTCCCCTTTATGCACCTTTTGCAAAGCTTTCTCTATTTCTTGTTGAACAGTACGTTGATTCGGTTGAATTTGATATCCGCAAAAGTTAATTCCATCATACGAAACTGTGCATTTTATTCTTTCCATATTCATACTCTCCATTACGATCGAACTAAAATTAAAATACACGCTAAACCAAATAGGCTTAAGAGTGTTAATGTATCGATCCATTTCCATTCTAGCTGCCGGAATTTCGTACGGTATCCGTTGCTTTGATAACCTCGTGCTTCCATAGCAATCGCTAAGTCTTCTGCACGTTTAAACGCACTAATAAATAGTGGTACAAGTAACGAGATAATCGCTTTCAACCTATCTTTCATTGGACCACCTGCAAAGTCTATACCACGAGAAGCTTGTGCTTTCATAATTTTACTCGTTTCATCCATCAAAGTTGGAATAAAGCGCAGTGAAATAGACATCATAAGTGCAATTTCATGAACAGGAACTTTTATACGTTTTAAAGGATGCAACAGCGTTTCCATACCATCTGTAATTTCAATTGGCGTTGTTGTTAACGTTAATAGAGTGGTCATTAAAATAATGACCAAAAAACGAATGGAAATATAAATTCCCTGCTCCAACCCTTTCTCATATATAGAAAACCATCCAAATTGAACGAGTACAGCACCTTCTTTTGTTGTAAAAATATGCAGAAAGAAAGTGAATAAGAAAATCCATAAAACAGGTTTTAATCCAGAAAGAACATAGCGAATCGGCACTTTTGCAAAGAACAAAGCAATGAGTGCATACAAAAATAGCAAGCCATATGAAATTGCATTATTTGCTAAAAATACAACAAATACATATAAAAAGACCATTAACAGTTTTGTTCGAGGATCGAGTCTATGAATGGCAGATTCTCCCGGAATATATCTTCCAATAATTAACTGCTGCATGATGAATCCCCACCTTTTCTAAACAGTTGTATGACTTCATCTGCTAAATCTTCTAAAGACAAGGTGGCTTTCGGGATAGAAATGCCTAATTTCTCTTCAATTTCTCGCTTATACTTCAGCGGCATCGGAAGAGACACACCAATTTGTTCAAGCTCATCTGCATACGTAAAGACTTCTTCTGATGTTCCTTGCAAAAAGACCGTTCCTTTATGCATGACAACAATGTTGTCTGCATATTTTGCAGCATCCTCCATATTATGTGTCACAAGAATCACCGTAAGATTGTTTTGCTTGTGAAGATGATAAAACATCTCCATAAGCTCATTCTGGCCCTTCGGATCAAGTCCTGCCGTTGGCTCATCTAATACTAATACCTCCGGCTCCATTGCTAATACACCAGCAATAGCAACACGTCTCATTTGTCCTCCGCTTAATTCAAACGGAGATCGTTCTAATAGTTCTTCTGATAGACCAACCAATCGAATGGCATCTTTTGCTTTTTGTTTCGCTGCTTCTTCAGATACACCAAAATTTGAAGGCCCAAAGCAAATATCTTTTTCTACCGTTTCTTCAAATAATTGATGTTCTGGAAATTGAAAAACAACCCCTACTTTTTTTCGAAGAGGTTTTAATTTCTTCGCTTTTTTTTGAGATGAAATTCTATATTCCCCAATTTGAACAGTACCACTCGTTGGTTGCAATAAGCCATTTAAATGTTGAATCATCGTTGACTTACCCGACCCTGTATGACCGATAATGGCATAATAGCCACCACTAGGAAGCGAAATATCTATATCGTAAAGGGCACGTTTTTCAAATGGGGTTTTATATTGATAACGATGCTCTACTTTTTGGAATGTAATCTCCAAAGTTCGCTCACCAAACTTTCCATTGTAAGATGCATTGATTGTAAAGGAATTTTATTGCTTTTCAATAATTCTGCCATTTTCACTGAAAATGGCACATCTAAACCGATTTCTTGCAGCATTTTCGGTGATTGAAAAATGTGCTCAGGTGTTCCTTCTTCTAATAGTTCTCCGCGATTTAAAATAATAATACGATCTGACTGCGCCGCTTCTTCTAAATCGTGAGTAATCGAAAGAACTGTAATTCCTTTCGTACGAACAAGATCTCTTACTGTTTCTACCACTTCTTTACGGCCTTGTGGGTCAAGCATAGATGTTGCCTCATCTAATACTAAAATAGACGGCTGAAGTGCTAATACACCTGCAATTGCAACGCGCTGCTTTTGTCCACCCGATAAGTAGTGAGGTTCTTCATTTTGAAAATCTTCCATTCGAACGAGCTCCAAAGCGTGCTTCATACGTTCTACCATTAGCTCCCTGGGTATTCCGGCATTCTCAAGTCCAAAGACAACATCATCCTGTACAGTTGTTCCGACAAATTGATTATCTGGGTTTTGAAAAACCATTCCAATCTGTTTTCGAATATCCCATACAGTTTCTTCAGATAAAACAAGAGTTTCATTTACAGTAATTGTTCCTGCTGATGGTAAAAACAAGCCATTTAATAACTTTGCAAGCGTGGATTTTCCTGACCCATTTTGCCCAATAACAGATACCCATTCTCCTTCATATAAAGAGAATGAAACGTCATGCAGGGCGTAAGAAGCAGCTTGAGGATATTGAAATGATATGTTCTCAGCACGAAGCTTCTCTTTTTTCACTCGTGGGCACCCTCTTCCATTATTCAGCCGAATAAAGTGAAACTTCTATCAGTGAGGGGTTTTTCATCCCCCACTGATGGTTAGTTGAACTAATCGGGCTTTTACGGGCAGTTATCTCCCGCCTAGCTTCCCCGCTTCTCTCTGAGTCTTGAGGTGGGAGTCTTACTACCCGCAAATAGCGGGATAAGCGTTTTCTTCTATACTTAAAAAAAAAGGGCCATGACCAGTTACTTAAAAAGTACTGTCCTGCCCTTTTGCTTGTCATTATACTAACTCGATAATTACCATTGGTGCAGCGTCACCGCGACGTGGACCAATTTTTGCAATACGAGTGTATCCGCCTTGACGCTCAGCATAGCGTGGAGCTACATCAGCGAATAATTTTTGTAATGCATCTTGACCAGTCTCAGCATTAGCAACTTCATTACGAATGTAAGAAGCTGCTTGACGACGAGCATGAAGATCTCCGCGTTTACCTAAAGTGATCATTTTTTCCACTACAGAACGAAGTTCTTTTGCACGAGTTTCTGTCGTTTGGATGCGCTCGTTGATAATTAAATCAGTAGCTAAGTCACGTAACATAGCTTTACGCTGCGCACTTGTACGGCCTAATTTTCTGTATGCCATTCGTAGTTCCCTCCTTTGTTGATGAGTTTAAATCCTCAGTCGTCTTTACGTAAGCCTAAACCTAGTTCTTCTAGCTTATGCTTAACTTCTTCTAAGGATTTACGTCCTAAGTTACGAACTTTCATCATATCTTCTTCTGTTTTGTTCGCAAGCTCTTGTACAGTGTTAATACCTGCACGTTTTAAGCAATTATAAGAACGAACAGAAAGATCAAGTTCTTCAATTGTCATTTCTAGAACTTTTTCTTTTTGATCTTCTTCCTTCTCGACCATAATCTCAGCATTTTGCGCTTCGTCAGTTAAACCAACAAAGATGTTTAAATGCTCTGTTAAGATTTTGGCACCTAAAGAGATAGCTTCTTTTGGCCCGATGCTTCCATCCGTCCATACATCAAGCGTAAGCTTATCATAATTTGCCACTTGTCCAACACGTGTCTTTTCCACTTGGTAAGTCACACGTGATACTGGAGTATAAATAGAATCAATAGGAATTACACCTATTGGTTGATCCTCGCTCTTATTTGCATCAGCTGGCGTATACCCACGGCCACGCTTTGCAGTTAAACGCACGCGGAAATGCGCATCCTTTGCTAACGTTGCAATGTATAAATCTGGATTTAAGATTTCAACATCACTATCGTGAGTAATATCAGCAGCTGTGACAATACCTTCGCCCTGTACATCGATTTCGAGTGTCTTCTCTTCTTCAGAGTAGATTTTGAGAGCTAACTTTTTCAAGTTTAAGATGATCGTTGTAACATCTTCTACTACACCCTCAACTGTCGAAAATTCGTGTAATACGCCATCGATTTGGATGGCAGTAACAGCGGCACCAGGGAGTGAGGATAAAAGGATACGACGTAAGGAGTTACCCAAAGTAGTACCATATCCACGCTCAAGCGGTTCAATAACGAATTTACCATACTTAGCATCTTCGTTAAGCTCAACCGTTTCGATTTTCGGTTTTTCAATTTCAATCATTAACTAAACCCTCCTTCAAAACGTCGAAACCTCGGCTAAACAAAGGAAAAAACCTCTGTCTAACCGAAAGTCCCCCTTAGGCAGTTCCCGATTGTGCACAACAAGCGATGTTTCTGTACGAAATTTCTCGATAATGCATCATATCCATTATAGACAATAGGGAAAAATCTATACAGAAAAATTATACACGACGACGTTTTGGCGGACGACATCCATTATGAGGTACTGGAGTAACATCTCTAATTGCTGTTACTTCTAGACCTGCAGCTTGAAGCGCACGAATTGCAGCCTCACGACCAGCACCAGGGCCTTTTACAGTAACCTCTAAAGTTTTTAAACCATGCTCCATTGCAACTTTAGCAGCAGTTTCAGCAGCCATTTGTGCAGCGAATGGAGTAGATTTACGAGACCCACGGAAACCAAGTGCACCAGCACTAGACCAAGAAAGCGCGTTACCATGAGTATCTGTAAGAGTTACGATTGTGTTGTTGAAAGTAGAACGAATATGAGCGATACCAGCTTCAATATTCTTTTTCACACGTTTTTTACGAGTGTTTGTTTTACGTGCCATTGTTAGTTCAACCTCCTTTACTTATTATTTCTTTTTATTTGCTACTGTACGACGTGGACCTTTACGTGTACGAGCATTGTTTTTAGAGTTTTGACCACGAACTGGTAAACCACGACGGTGACGAAGACCACGGTAAGAACCGATCTCCATTAGACGTTTAATGTTAAGAGAAACTTCACGACGAAGGTCTCCTTCAACTTTGATACGATCGACGATATCACGGATACGTCCTAATTCGTCTTCAGTTAAATCGCGAACTCGTGTTTCTTCAGAAACACCAGCTTCAGCAAGAATTTTTTCAGCAGTTGTGCGACCAATGCCGAATACGTAAGTTAAAGAAATAACAACGCGTTTGTCACGAGGAATATCTACACCTGCGATACGTGCCATTCCGAATGCACCTCCTTCTGATTAACCTTGTTTTTGTTTATGTTTAGGGTTTTCACAAATAACCATTACTTTTCCACGTCTACGAATAACTTTACATTTTTCGCAGATCGGCTTAACTGACGGTCTTACTTTCATGTCTCGAACCTCCTTAAAGATTACGGAGTGCTATATTATTTAAAGCGGTACGTGATACGACCACGATTTAAATCGTACGGTGATAATTCTACCGTAACTTTATCTCCTGGTAAAATACGAATGAAGTTCATACGGATTTTACCAGAAACGTGAGCCAACACAACATGCCCATTCTCTAATTCTACTTTGAACATAGCATTTGGCAACGTTTCAATAACGGTACCTTCGACTTCAATTACATCATCTTTAGCCATTCAATGTTCTCCCTTCTTCAAATCAGTAACATTCTACACTGTTCTGAAATTCCGGAGAGCCAGCTACCTATAAAGTGGTAAGGATTTCGTATCCTGCTTCTGTAAGAGCAATCGTGTGCTCAAAATGCGCACACCATTTACCATCTACCGTTACCACTGTCCAGTCATCAGATAGTGTTTTTACATATCGTCTTCCTTGGTTCACCATCGGCTCAACACAAATGACCATTCCCGGTTTTAATCTAGGCCCTTGGTTTGGTGGACCATAGTGCGGGATTTGTGGGTCTTCATGTAAGTCTTGCCCGATTCCGTGACCGACATACTCCCTAACGATCGAGAATCCATTATCTTCGACATACGTTTGAATCGCATGTGAAACATTAGATAATCGTTCGCCCGGTTTTGCTTGTTCTAAACCAAGATACAACGATTTTTCTGTGACATCAAGTAGCTTTTGAACAGATTCGGAAATGTTTCCTACTGGATACGTCCATGCAGAATCTCCATGGTATCCATTATATTTCGCACCAATATCGATACTAATAATATCGCCTTCTTGGAGCTTGCGCTTTCCTGGAATCCCGTGTACAAGCTCTTCGTTTACCGAAGCACAAATGCTTCCCGGAAATCCGTTGTATCCTTTAAAAGATGGCGAACCGCCATATTTTAGAATCGTTTTTTCCGCTATTTGATCGAGCTCTTTCGTTGTAATTCCTGGGGCAATATGCTTTTTTAACTCTTGATGAGTTAAAGCAACAATCTTGCCAGCTTCTCGCATAATCTCGATTTCGCGAGGAGTTTTGCAAATAATCATTACGCTAAGCCTCCGATGAGAAGATCGACATCAGCAAATACTTTATCGATATCTTGCTCACCATTAATGCTTTTTAAGTAACCAAGCTCTTCGTAGAAATCAAGCAACGGCTTTGTTTGCTTAATATTCACTTCTAAACGATTTGCTACAGTTTCTTCATTGTCATCAGAACGCTGATATAACTCGCCACCACATTTATCACATACGCCTTCTTTTGCTGGCGGATTGAATTCTAAGTGGTAAGTCGCACCGCACTCTTTACAAATGCGACGACCTGTTAAACGTTTTAACAACAATCCTGAATCCACATTAATGTTTAAAACATAATTAATCTTTTTGCCAAGATCTTTCATGATTTCTTCAAGAGCTGAAGCTTGTGCAACTGTTCGCGGAAAACCATCTAATAAGAAGCCTTTTACGCAGTCTTCTTGACTTAAACGCTCACGCACGATTCCGATTGTAACTTCATCTGGTACAAGTGCTCCTTTATCAATAAAGGACTTCGCTTGTAAACCAAGTTCAGTTTCATCTTTCATAGCAGCACGAAACATATCTCCTGTTGAAATGTGAGGGATGTCATACTTGGCAACAATCTTTTCGGCTTGTGTACCTTTACCAGCACCTGGAAGCCCCATTAAAATTAAGTTCATCTGTATTCCCCCTCATGAATGAGCATGTAGGGAAGATGCCTCTTCCCACTTACTCACTGTTTGATAAACCCTTTGTAATGGCGTCTCACTAATTGACTTTCGAGCTGTTTCATTGTCTCTAAAGCAACACCGACAACAATTAGTAAACTTGTTCCACCAATCTGCGCAGATTGTGGCAGGTTTGCAAATTGAATAAATAAAACAGGTAGAATTGCAATTGCCGCTAAGAAAATTGCACCTACAAAGGTCAAACGATACAAGATTTTTGTTAAATATTGTTCTGTATTCTTACCCGGACGAATACCAGGAACATATCCACCTTGTTTATTTAAGTTTTCAGCCATCTGTTCAGGATTCACTTGAACAAATGCATAGAAATATGCAAAGGCAATAATTAGTGCAACATATATTGTCATACCCACTGGATGAGTATAGTTAAAGTTCTTAATAATCCACTGCGATATTTCATATTTCGGGAAAAACTGTGCAATAGTCGGAGGCGTAATCAAGAATGAAACAGCAAAAATTACCGGAATAACACCAGCACTATTTACCTTAAGTGGTAAATGAGTGTTTTGTGCTCCAGTATAACCACCATTTCCAGTTACGCGCTTCGCATATTGAATCGGGATCTTTCTAACAGCTTGTTGAATGTAAATAACACCAACAATAACCGCTAACACAGCTAACAAAATTAAACCAACTTTTACGATACTAATGAACAAGTCATCTCCGGCATTTTGGAACTGCTGTGCATACACTTGACTTATAGTATTTGGGATAGCTGCGGTAATACCTGCAAAGATAATAATAGAAATACCATTTCCTACTCCCTTTGCCGTAATCTGCTCACCTAACCACATTAGAAATGCAGTTCCGGCAGTCAGTACCGTAGCAATATATAAGTATGTTGACCAGCTAGGATCCGTAATTAACTGTCCACCTGCCATACCGTTAAAACCGATTGACATACCGAGTGCTTGAATAAAAGCAAGAACAATTGTAAAGTAGCGGGTAAACTGATTTAACTTACGACGACCCATTTCCCCTTGTTTTGACCATTCCGTAAATTTAGGAACAACATCCATCTGCAATAATTGCACGATGATGGATGCTGTAATGTACGGCATGATTCCCATCGCAAAGATGGAGAATTTTTTCAAGGCTCCGCCGCCAAATGTATTCAGAATACCCAATACATTCAACTGGTCTTGCGCTCTCAGTACATCTGCATTTGTATGAGGCACTGGGATGAACGTGCCAATCCGAAACACGATTAACATCGCTAAAGTGAACAATATTTTATTTCTTATCTCAGCAACGCGCATAAAGTTGGAGATTGTGCGAAACATTAGATCACCTCAACTGTTCCGCCAGCCGCTTCAATCGCTTCTTTTGCAGTTGAAGAGAACTTGTGAGCTTTAACAGTAAGCTTTTTCTCTACCGCACCGTTTGCAAGAATTTTAACACCGTCATTTAATTTGCTGATAACGCCAGTCTCAAGCAATAATTCAGGTGTTACTTCTGTACCGTCTTCAAAACGATTTAACGTTGTTAAGTTAACGATAGCAAACTCTTTACGGTTAATGTTTGTAAAGCCGCGTTTTGGTAAACGACGGAATAATGGAGTTTGACCGCCTTCAAAACCAAGACGAACACCGCCACCAGAACGTGCGTTTTGTCCTTTATGACCTTTTCCAGCAGTTTTACCGTTACCAGAACCGATACCACGACCTACACGGTTACGAACTTTACGAGAACCTTCTGCAGGTTGTAATTCATGAAGTTTCATTCCCAGGCACCTCCTTATATTGATGAGTTATCATTAAGCTTCTTTTACAGTTACAAGGTGAGAAACTTTGTTGATCATACCGCGAATAGCAGGAGTTTCTTCCTTAACTACAGTTGAATTCAACTTTTTAAGACCTAAAGCTTCTACAGTCGCACGTTGATCTTGTGGACGACCAATTACACTACGAGTGAGGGTAATTTCTAACTTTTTCGCCATTATGTTTTCCCTCCTTCTTAACCTAGTAGCTCTTCTACAGATTTACCGCGTAATTTTGCAACATCTTCAGCACGCTTAAGATCTTTTAATCCATTTACAGTAGCACGGATCATGTTAATTGGTGTGTTAGAACCAAGAGATTTAGAAAGAATATCTTGTACACCAGCTAATTCAAGAACCGCACGAACTGGACCACCAGCGATAACTCCAGTACCTTCTGCAGCAGGTTTTAAGAATACTTCACCCGCTCCAAATTTACCGATAATTACGTGTGGAATTGTTGTACCAACTAATGGTACTTCGATTAAGTTTTTCTTAGCATCTTCGATAGCCTTGCGGATTGCATCTGGTACCTCTTGCGCTTTACCAGTACCGAATCCAACATGACCGTTTTTATCGCCAACTACAACCAGTGCAGCGAAGCGGAAACGACGACCACCCTTAACAACTTTCGCAACACGGTTTATCGTAACTACACGTTCTTCAAGTTCAAATTTACTTGGGTCAATGCGACGCATCTATTTTCCCTCCTTTGACCATTAAAATTGTAAGCCAGCCTCACGAGCAGCTTCAGCTAAAGCTTTAACACGACCATGGTATAAGTAACCGCCGCGATCAAATACTACTTCTTTAACGCCTTTCTCTACAGCACGTTTAGCAACTAATTCGCCAACTTTAGTAGCAGCTTCAGTGTTGCCTGTACCGTTAAGAGTAAGTTCTTTATCAAGAGTAGACGCGCTTGCTAATGTTACACCGTTTACATCATCAATTACTTGAGCGTAAATGTGTTGATTAGAACGGAACACGTTTAAACGTGGACGCTCAGCAGTACCAGCAAGCTTTGCACGTACACGTGCATGTCTTTTCCTACGAACCGCATTTTTATCAGGTTTAGTGATCATTCTTGTCACTCCTTTCTTTCACCTAACGGGTTTACTTAGCAGTTTTACCTTCTTTACGACGTACAACTTCGCCTTCGTAACGAATACCTTTGCCTTTGTATGGCTCTGGAGCACGTACAGCGCGAATGTTAGCAGCGAATTCGCCAACACGTTGCTTGTCGATACCTTTGATTACGATCTTTGTAGGAGCAGGAACTTCAACTTCAAGACCAGCTTCTGGAGTCATCTCAACTGGGTGAGAGTAACCTACGTTTAATACAAGTTTGTCACCTTGTTTTTGTGCACGGTAACCAACACCGATTAATTCAAGTCCGCGAGCGAAACCTGTTGTTACACCTTCAACCATGTTTCCAAGAAGAGCACGAGTTGTTCCGTGTAATGCACGGTGTTCCTTCTGTTCAGAAGGGCGTTCTACTGTTAAGATATTTTCTTCAATCTTGATAGACATATCAGCATTGAAAGTACGAGTTAATTCACCTTTAGGTCCTTTTACAGTTACAGTATTATTTTCTGCTACTGTAACTGTAACACCTGCAGGGATTTCAAGAATCTTTTTACCAATACGAGACATGTGGTCACACCTCCGTTCGTTTAAATATTAATTACCAAACGTATGCTACTACTTCTCCACCAGTTTGTAATTGACGAGCGTCTTTGTCCGTCATTACTCCCTTAGATGTAGAAACAAGTGCAATACCTAATCCGTTAAGTACACGTGGTACTTCATCAGCTTTTGCATAAACGCGTAAGCCAGGCTTACTGATACGCTTTAATCCAGTGATTACACGCTCATTGTTTACACCGTATTTTAGGAAAATACGAAGGATGCCTTGCTTGTTATCCTCGATGTATTCCACATCACGAATGAAACCTTCACGTTTTAAGATTTCAGCGATTTCTTTTTTGATTTTAGAAGCAGGAACTTCTAATTTCTCATGACGTACCATGTTCGCATTACGGATGCGAGTAAGCATATCTGCAATTGGATCTGTCATCACCATGTGTTTTACCTCCTTCCCATTTGTGGGTATTACCAACTAGCTTTTTTAACGCCAGGAATTTGTCCTTTATATGCAAGTTCACGGAAACAAATACGGCAAAGTTTAAATTTGCGGTATACAGAATGCGGACGACCGCAGCGCTCGCAACGTGTATAATCTTGCACTTTAAACTTAGGAGTACGCTTTTGTTTCGCAATCATAGATTTTTTAGCCACGTTTTCGCCTCCTCTACTTAGCGTTGGCTTCCATTATTTTTGGAATGGCATACCGAATTGTGTTAATAGTTCACGAGCTTCTTCATCAGTTTTCGCTGTAGTAACGATTACGATGTCCATACCACGAACTTTGCTTACTTTATCATAATCAATCTCAGGGAAAATTAATTGCTCTTTAACACCTAATGTGTAGTTACCACGACCATCGAAAGATTTCTTAGAAACACCACGGAAATCACGTACACGTGGTAAAGAAACTGATACTAATTTGTCGAAGAACTCATACATTTGCTCGCCGCGTAAAGTAACCTTTGCACCGATAGGCATACCCTCACGAAGACGGAATCCTGCGATAGATTTTTTAGCGCGAGTTACAACAGGTTTTTGACCTGCGATTTGTGTTAACTCTTCTACAGCACTGTCTAATGCTTTAGAGTTGGATACCGCGTCACCAACACCAGTGTTGATTACGATCTTTTCGATCTTCGGTACTTCCATTACAGATTTATAGTTAAACTTGCTCATAAGAGCAGGAGTAATTTCTTTTTGGAATTTCTCTTTAAGGCGATTCAATGAAGGGACCTCCTTTCATATAGAACTTATTTATCTAACAATTCACCAGATTTTTTTGCAACACGAACTTTTTTACCATCTTCCACTTTGTAGCCTACGCGAGTAGGTACACCTGTTTTAGGATCTAATGGCATAACATTAGATACGTGGATAGCTGCTTCTTTCGTGATAATTCCACCTTGTGGATTTATTTGAGATGGCTTAGAGTGCTTCTTAACGATGTTAACACCCTCAACGATAAC
The DNA here is from genome assembly GCF_002560985.1 of Bacillus sp. AFS018417. NCBI lineage: Bacteria > Bacillati > Bacillota > Bacilli > Caryophanales > Bacillaceae > Bacillus > Bacillus sp. AFS018417. The sequence continues at coordinate 39,401 of NZ_NTTM01000040.1, read as the reverse complement.
ACGGTTTTCTTTTGGGAAAGCTGCAAGGACAACACCTTGTTTTCCTTTGTCTTTACCACTGATTACCTGTACTTTATCACCTTTTTTTACATGCATCTTACTTCTGCACCTCCTTAGCAAGGCAAGACCTTAAATTATAGAACTTCTGGAGCTAAAGAAACGATCTTCATGAAGTTGTTATCACGTAATTCACGAGCTACTGGTCCGAAGATACGAGTACCACGTGGGCTCTTATCATCTTTAATGATAACCGCTGCGTTTTCATCAAATTTGATATAAGAACCGTCTGGACGACGAGCACCGCTCTTCGTACGTACTACTACTGCTTTAACAACGTCACCTTTTTTAACAACGCCACCTGGTGTTGCTTGTTTTACCGTAGCAACGATAATATCACCGATGTTTGCGTATTTACGACCAGAGCCGCCTAATACTTTGATTGTTAAAAGTTCACGTGCGCCAGAGTTGTCAGCTACTTTTAAACGAGATTCTTGTTGGATCATGTTATGAAACCTCCCTTCGGACTTAAAATTCCGATTCGTCTATTTAGATAATAACCGCTTCTTCAACGATTTCAACTAAACGGAAACGCTTAGTAGCAGAAAGCGGGCGAGTTTCCATGATTTTTACGATATCGCCAACTTTTGCTTGGTTTTGCTCATCATGGGCTTTGTACTTCTTAGAATACTTAACGCGCTTTCCGTACAAGGAATGAGTTTTGTAAGTTTCAACTAAAACTGTAATCGTTTTGTCCATTTTGTCAGAAACAACACGACCAGTGTAAACTTTGCGTTGGTTACGTTCGCTCACTTTGCAAACCTCCCCTCAATTTATCGATTAATTCCGATCTCTCTTTCGCGAACTACAGTTTTCATACGAGCGATCGCTTTACGCACTTCACGGATGCGTGTTGGATTCTCTAATTGTCCTGTAGCAAGCTGGAAGCGAAGATTAAACAACTCTTCCTTTAAAGCTTTAACTTTTGTTTCGATTTCGGCAGTGGTTAATTCACGAATATCATTAGTTTTCATTAGATTCACCACCATTTTCTTCACGTTTTACGAATTTACATTTCACTGGTAATTTGTGAGCTGCAAGACGTAATGCTTCGCGTGCTACCTCTTCAGATACACCCGCAATTTCAAACATAACCTTTCCAGGTTTTACTACTGCTACCCAACCTTCTGGAGCCCCTTTACCGGAACCCATACGTACTTCTAGAGGTTTAGCAGTGTAAGGTTTAGAAGGGAAAATTTTAATCCAAACTTTACCGCCACGTTTCATATAACGAGTCATTGCACGACGAGCTGCTTCGATTTGACGGTTTGTAATCCAAGAAGCCTCTTGAGACTGTAAACCAAACTCACCAAAATGTACTTCAGCGCCACCTTTTGCACGACCACGCATTTTACCACGATGTTCTCTACGATATTTTACGCGTTTAGGCATTAACATATTATTTTCCTCCTTCCTCAGAAGCTTTCTTTTTTGTAGGAAGGACTTCTCCACGGTAGATCCATACTTTTACACCTAATTTACCGTACGTTGTATCAGCTTCAGCTGTTGCATAGTCAATATCAGCGCGAAGTGTATGAAGTGGAACAGTTCCTTCACTGTAAGATTCTGCACGAGCGATATCAGCTCCGCCAAGACGACCAGAAACCTGTGTTTTAATACCTTTAGCTCCTGCACGCATAGCACGTTGAATTGCTTGCTTCTGTGCACGACGGAAAGATACACGGTTTTCTAATTGACGAGCAATGTTTTCGCCTACTAATTTAGCGTCAAGATCAGCTCTCTTAACTTCTAAAATGTTGATGTGTACACGTTTACCTGTTAACTGGTTAAGAGCTTTACGAAGTGCTTCAACTTCTGTACCACCTTTACCAATTACCATACCAGGTTTTGCAGTGTGAATTGTAACATTTACACGATTTGCTGCACGCTCGATTTCTACTTTAGAAACAGCAGAATCTTTTAAGCGAACATTGATGTACTCACGAATTTTGATGTCTTCATGTAAGAATGTAGCATAATCTTTTTCAGCGTACCAACGAGATTCCCAATCACGAATGATACCGACACGAAGACCAACTGGACTAACCTTTTGACCCATCGATTATCCCTCCTTCTTTTCTGATACCACAACTGTGATGTGGCTTGTGCGTTTGTTAATTTGGCTTGCACGACCCATTGCACGTGGACGGAAACGTTTTAACGTTGGACCTTCGTCAACGAAAACTTTTTCAACAACTAAGTTGTTTATGTCCATTTCATAGTTATGTTCTGCATTTGCAATTGCAGATTTCAAAACTTTTTCTACAACTGGAGAAGCAGTTTTTGGCGTGTGGTTAAGGATAGCAATCGCTTCACCCACTTGCTTACCTCGGATTAAGTCTACTACTAAACGAACTTTACGAGGAGCAATACGAACTGTTCTCGCTACTGCTTTAGCTTGCATTGAAGTGCCTCCTCTCATTATCTTCTAGTTTTCTTATCGTCAGCATCATGACCTTTGTACGTACGAGTTGGTGCGAACTCACCTAACTTGTGGCCAACCATATCCTCAGTTACGTATACAGGAACGTGTTTACGACCATCATATACAGCGATTGTATGACCAATAAACTGTGGGAAGATCGTTGAACGACGAGACCAAGTTTTTACAACTTGTTTTTGCTCAGTTTCATTTAACTTTGCAATTTTGTTCATTAAATGATCATCAACAAATGGTCCTTTTTTCAAGCTACGAGCCATTTTGGTGCCTCCCTTCGTGATTGCCGTACGGCTCTAGAAATGAACCGTACTACAACCCCATTATTTTTTACGACGACGAACGATGAATTTGTCAGACGCTTTATTTTTCTTACGAGTTTTGAATCCAAGAGTTGGTTTACCCCATGGAGACATTGGAGACTTACGTCCGATTGGTGAGCGACCTTCACCACCACCGTGTGGGTGATCAACTGGGTTCATTACAGAACCACGAACAGTTGGGCGCTTGCCTAACCAGCGAGAACGACCCGCTTTACCAATTTTAATAAGTTCATGGTGCTCATTACCTACTTGACCTACTGTAGCGCGGCAAGTAGCTAGAACTAAGCGTACTTCACCAGAAGTTAAACGTACAAGTACGTATTTACCTTCTTTACCAAGTACTTGAGCAGATGTACCAGCAGAACGAACTAATTGTCCACCGCGACCTGGTTTAAGCTCGATGTTATGAACAACTGTACCTACTGGAATGTTGATTAATGGTAATGCGTTACCGATTTTAATGTCCGCTTCTGGGCCAGACATGATTTCCATACCTACTTCTAAGTTTTTAGGAGCAAGGATGTAACGTTTTTCACCGTCAACGTAGTTAATTAATGCGATATTCGCAGAGCGGTTCGGATCGTATTCGATCGTAGCAACGCGTCCAGGAATTCCATCTTTGTTACGTTTAAAGTCGATGATACGGTATTGACGCTTGTGTCCGCCACCTTGGTGACGTACAGTGATTTTACCTTGGTTATTACGTCCAGCCTTTTTACTTAAAGGCGCAAGTAATGATTTTTCCGGTCTATCAGTCGTGATTTCAGCGAAATCATTCGTAGTCATGTTACGACGACCGTTAGTAGTTGGATTATACTTTTTGATTGCCATCTGATTTTCCCTCCTTCTTTAGTAAGAATTAAACTCCTTGGAAGATCTCGATTTCTTTGCTGTCAGCAGTAAGCTTAACGATTGCCTTACGACGACGGTTAGTAAAACCAGCGTGACGACCAACACGTTTTGCTTTTGGCTTGTAGTTCATGATATTTACTTTATCAACTTCAACACCAAAGATAGCTTCTACAGCATCTTTAACTTCCGTTTTATTAGCTTTAACGTCCACATCGAACGTGTATTTTTTTTCAGCCATCATTTCCATAGAACGTTCAGTGACAACTGGGCGCTTAATAATATCACGAGGATCTTTCATTATGCAAGCACCTCCTCTACTTTTTCCACTGCCGCTTTTGTCATGATTAGCTTATCATGATGAAGCACGTCTAAAACGTTTACGCCATCAGCAGTGATTACTGTTACTCCAGGAATATTGCGAGCAGATAACTCAACTGCTTCGTTTACATCAGCAGTTACGATAAGAGCTTTCTTCTCAACAGTTAATCCTTTAAGAACTGCTACCATGTCTTTTGTTTTTGGTGCATTTAACACTAAGTCTTCAAGAACTACGATGTTGTTCTCAACTACTTTAGTAGCTAATGCAGATTTAATAGCTAAGCGACGAACTTTTTTAGGTAGTTTGTATGCATAGCTTCTTGGTGTAGGTCCGAATACCGTACCACCACCACGCCATTGAGGAGAGCGGATAGAACCTTGACGAGCACGTCCAGTTCCTTTTTGACGCCATGGTTTACGACCTCCACCGCGCACTTCAGAGCGAGTTTTTACTTTATGTGTACCTTGACGTAAAGATGCGCGTTGCATCATTACTGCTTCAAAAAGTACAGCTTCATTTGGTTCGATACCGAAAACAGTTTCAGCTAATTGGATTTCACCAACTTCAGAACCAGTTTGGTTAAATAACTTTACTATTGGCATTGGGGTTCCTCCTTTCTTATAGAGAATTATTTGCTAGCCTTAACAGCACTACGAACAACTACAAGAGATTTCTTAGCGCCAGGAACGTTGCCTTTTACTAACAGTAAGTTGCGTTCAACATCAACTTGAACGATTTCTAAGTTTTGAATAGTAACTTGGTCTCCACCCATACGTCCAGCAAGTTTTTTGCCTTTGAATACACGGTTCGGAGCAACAGGGCCCATTGAACCAGGACGACGATGATAACGAGAACCGTGAGACATAGGTCCGCGAGATTGTCCGTGGCGTTTAATAGCACCTTGGAAACCTTTACCTTTAGAAATACCTGTTACGTCTACAGTTTCACCTGCAGCGAAAACTTCTACTTTTACCTCTTGACCAACTTCTTGTCCTTCCACGTCTGCATCGCGAAGTTCGCGAATGAAGCGCTTAGGAGCAGTAGTTGCTTTAGCAACGTGACCTTGTTCAGGTTTGTTAGCTAATTTTTCGCGCTTGTCATTAAAACCTAACTGAATTGCATTGTAGCCATCAGTTTCAACAGTTTTCTTTTGAAGAACAACGTTTGGAGTTGCTTCGATAACAGTTACAGGAATTAGCTCGCCGTTTTCAGCAAATACTTGAGTCATACCGATCTTTTTTCCTAAGATTCCTTTGGTCATGAGTTACACCTCCTACATTTTAACTTATATAAATTATAGTTTGATTTCGATATCTACACCAGATGGTAAGTCTAAACGCATTAAAGAGTCTACTGTTTGTGGAGTAGGGCTCACGATGTCGATTAGACGTTTGTGCGTGCGCATTTCGAATTGCTCACGAGAATCTTTGTATTTATGAACCGCACGAAGAATCGTGTAAACAGTTTTTTCAGTTGGTAATGGGATTGGACCAGAAACTGTCGCCCCAGAACGCTTAGCTGTTTCTACAATTTTCTCAGCTGACTGATCAAGAATACGGTGATCGTAAGCTTTTAAACGAATACGAATTTTTTCTTTTGCCATTATTTTCCCTCCTTCGTTCGCCTATTTTAAAAATAGACATTCTCCATGGAAATTTCCACACACTCGCCATGGCAAAGCGGCCGGGTGTGTCAGCAACCTTCCACTTCATCGCAGTCAAAGACCAACATTGTTTATTATACAATGTTATTCGTCTAGATGCAAGCATCTTTTTGTTTTCTTCTGCTTTTCTCTACTTTTGCTATTATACATGGCACTTTAAAGAATTTCAAGTTTTCATCTGTTGTAATTATTTTTACAGTTTCTGGATGAATAATTTTACAATTTATATATTATAGAAGAAACTCGTCAAAACTTAAAAATAGATCTTTATCTATTATAAATTGAAACTTCCATCAGTAGATTTTCTTCCTCTGCCCGTCTTCCTCACTTCTCTTTCAATTTTGAGGTGAAGACTTACTACTCACAAATAGCCGGATAAATAAAAAAACCCAAGGGAAAATCCCTTGGGTCTCATATATCAGTTAAGATTACTCAACGATAGTTGCAACTACGCCGTAACCTACTGTACGTCCACCTTCACGAATAGAGAACTTAGTTCCTTCTTCGATCGCGATTGGAGCGATAAGCTCGATAGTCATTTCAATGTTATCGCCAGGCATTACCATTTCAGTACCTTCTGGTAATTGGATGATACCAGTTACGTCAGTTGTACGGAAATAGAATTGTGGGCGGTAGTTAGCGAAGAATGGAGTGTGACGTCCACCTTCTTCTTTAGATAAAACGAAAACTTCAGCTTTGAATTTAGCGTGAGCTTTTACAGAGCCAGTTTTAGCAAGAACTTGTCCACGTTGGATATCTTCACGAGCAACCCCACGAAGTAGAGCACCGATGTTGTCTCCAGCTTGAGCTTGGTCAAGAAGCTTACGGAACATTTCTACACCAGTTACAGTTGTAGATTTGTTTTCTTCAGTGAAACCGATGATTTCTACTACGTCACCAACTTTAACTACACCGCGCTCTACGCGACCAGTAGCAACTGTACCACGACCTGTGATAGAGAATACGTCCTCAACAGGCATTAAGAATGCTTTTTCAGTGTCACGTTCTGGAGTTGGGATGTAAGCATCAACTTCGTTCATTAATTCGATGATTTTTGCTTCCCACTCAGCATCTCCTTGAAGAGCTTTAAGAGCAGAACCTTTAATTACAGGGATATCATCGCCTGGGAAGTCGTATTCAGATAATAGATCGCGAACTTCCATTTCTACTAATTCTAATAACTCTTCGTCGTCAACCATGTCGCATTTGTTTAAGAATACAACGATGTAAGGAACACCTACTTGACGAGAAAGAAGGATGTGCTCACGAGTTTGAGGCATTGGGCCATCAGCAGCAGATACTACTAAGATACCGCCGTCCATTTGAGCAGCACCAGTGATCATGTTTTTAACATAGTCAGCGTGACCTGGGCAGTCAACGTGTGCATAGTGACGAGTTTCAGTTTCGTACTCAACGTGTGCAGTTGAGATTGTGATACCGCGCTCTCTTTCTTCTGGAGCAGCATCGATTTGGTCGTAACCTTTCGCTTCAGCACCACCAGCTTTTGCAAGAACTGTAGTGATAGCAGCAGTTAATGTAGTTTTACCATGGTCAACGTGGCCGATTGTACCAATGTTAACATGTGGTTTAGAACGTTCGAATTTAGCTTTTCCCATTCTAAATTCCTCCTTGGTTATATAGATTATTTTATATTCAGACTAGAAAGTAAGGGGCCTAAGCCCCGCTGCTTTCTAAGCTTACATAAGTAGTTATACTTGAACAATCGATAAAAATCAATTATTCACCTTTATTTTTTTTAATAATTTCTTCTGAAATAGACTTCGGTACTTCTTCATAATGATCAAATGTCATTGAGAATGTTCCGCGTCCTTGCGTGTTAGAACGTAATGACGTTGCATAACCGAACATTTCAGAAAGTGGAACCATAGCGCGAACAACTTGCGCGTTACCGCGAGCTTCCATACCTTCTACACGTCCACGGCGAGATGTTACGTCACCCATAATGTCACCCATGTACTCTTCAGGAATTACAACTTCAACTTTCATCATTGGCTCAAGAATTACTGGGTTACATTTAGAAACCGCAGCTTTAAGTGCCATAGATGCAGCGATTTTGAACGCCATCTCAGAGGAGTCAACATCATGGTAAGATCCGTCAACTAATGCAGCTTTAATGTCTACTACAGGATATCCTGCAAGTACACCATTTTTAAGTGCATCTTCAAGACCTGCTCCAACAGCTGGGATGTATTCACGTGGAACTACACCACCGACGATCTTGTTTTGGAATTCGAATCCTTTACCTTCTTCGTTAGGTTCAAACTCAATCCAAACGTGACCGAATTGTCCACGACCACCAGATTGACGAGCGAACTTACCTTCAACTTTCGCAGAAGCGCGGAAAGTCTCACGGTATGCTACCTGAGGAGCACCAACGTTTGCTTCCACTTTGAATTCACGGCGCATACGGTCAACGATGATATCAAGGTGAAGTTCACCCATACCAGCGATGATTGTTTGGCCAGTTTCTTGGTCAGTGTGAGCACGGAATGTTGGATCTTCTTCAGAAAGCTTAGATAACGCTGTACCCATTTTATCTTGGTCAGCTTTAGATTTTGGTTCGATAGCTACAGAGATAACTGGCTCTGGGAATTCCATAGACTCAAGGATAACAAGGCTCTTCTCGTCACAAAGAGTATCACCAGTTGTAGTATCTTTTAAACCTACAGCAGCAGCGATGTCACCAGCATAAACTGTTGAAATCTCTTCACGGCTGTTTGCGTGCATTTGTAGGATACGACCTACACGCTCACGCTTACCTTTAGTTGAGTTTTTCACGTATGATCCAGAGTTTAACACACCAGAGTACACACGGAAGAATGTTAACTTACCAACATAAGGGTCAGTCATGATTTTGAATGCTAATGCTGCGAAAGGCTCTTCATCGCTAGAATGACGTTCTACTTCTTCCTCTGTATCCGGAAGAGTACCTTTAATAGCAGGTACGTCTAATGGAGATGGTAGGTAGTCGATAACTGCATCTAACAGAATTTGAACACCTTTATTTTTGAATGCAGAACCACAGATTACTGGGAAGAATTCTACAGAAGTTGTAGCCTTACGGATACCAGCTTTAAGCTCTTCTACAGTGATTTCTTCACCTTCTAGGTACTTCATCATCATTTCTTCATCAAGCTCTGCTACCGCTTCGATAAGTTTTCCACGGTATTCATCAGCTAGCTCTTTATGTTCTGCAGGAATTTCAATACGTTGAATATCTGTTCCTAAGTCGTTTGTGTACATGTATGCACACTCTTCTACTAGGTCGATAATTCCCGTAAACTGATCCTCAGCACCGATTGGTAACTGAATTGGATGTGCGTTTGCTTGTAAACGGTCATGAATTGTTCCTACAGAGTATAAGAAGTCTGCACCGATCTTGTCCATTTTGTTAACGAACACGATACGTGGTACACCGTAAGTAGTAGCCTGACGCCAAACAGTTTCTGTTTGTGGTTCTACACCAGATTGCGCGTCAAGTACTGCTACCGCACCGTCAAGTACGCGTAAAGAACGTTCTACTTCTACAGTGAAGTCTACGTGTCCTGGAGTGTCAATGATGTTTACACGGTGACCTTTCCATTGAGCAGTAGTTGCTGCAGAAGTAATTGTGATACCACGTTCTTGCTCTTGCTCCATCCAGTCCATCTGAGATGCACCTTCGTGAGTTTCACCGATTTTGTGAATGCGTCCTGTATAGTACAAGATACGCTCAGTTGCTGTTGTTTTACCAGCATCGATGTGAGCCATGATACCAATATTACGAGTGTTTTCTAAGGAGAACTCTCTTGTCATTTGGTGTCTTTCTCCTTCCTAATATGGATTGGATTTTTTTATTTTAAGTAGCAAAAAAGCCACTTTATTTTGTTACATATGTCAGTATGTCTAGTACCCTCATTATGTAAAACGAGCGCCCATTGAAAGGGAGAGGAATTCTCCCTCTCCACACTTCCATAAGCGACAAATAAAGCGGTTTATGCTTATAGTTATTTTTCGTTGAATCCTACCAACGGTAATGAGCAAATGCTTTGTTAGCTTCTGCCATTTTGTGAGTGTCTTCACGTTTCTTAACAGATGCACCACTGTTGTTAGCTGCATCTAAGATTTCGTAAGCTAGACGCTCTTCCATAGTTTTTTCACCACGAAGACGAGCGTAGTTTACTAACCAACGAAGACCTAAAGTTGTACGGCGTTCTGGACGAACCTCAACTGGAACTTGGTAGTTAGCACCACCAACACGACGAGCGCGTACTTCAAGAACAGGCATGATGTTCTTAAGAGCTTGCTCGAATACTTCCATTGGTTCATTACCAGTACGTTCACGAACGATATCGAACGCATTATAAAGAATTGTTTGAGATTTACCTTTTTTACCGTCAACCATCATTTTGTTGATTAGGCGTGTTACAAGTTTAGAATTGTACATTGGATCTGGTAACACGTCACGTTTCGCAACAGGTCCTTTACGAGGCATATTGAGTTCCTCCTTTCAGTTCAGTTTTATTATTTCTTAGCAGCTTTTGGTCTCTTAGTACCATATTTAGAACGTCCTTGCATACGTTTGTCAACACCAGCTGTGTCAAGCGCACCACGAACGATGTGGTAACGTACCCCTGGTAAATCTTTTACACGACCACCGCGAATTAATACTACGCTGTGTTCTTGTAGGTTATGACCGATACCTGGGATGTAAGCAGTAACCTCGATACCATTTGTTAAACGTACACGAGCGTATTTACGTAACGCTGAGTTCGGTTTCTTTGGAGTCATTGTACCAACACGAGTACATACACCACGTTTTTGAGGTGCAGAGATATCAGTTGCTTTTTTCTTTAAAGAGTTGAAACCTTTGTTTAACGCAGGTGATTTAGATTTCCATACTTTATCAGTACGTCCATTTCTCACTAATTGGTTAATAGTAGGCATTAATTTATCCTCCCTTCGCATGTTTGTATGACCACATATCCAGGTGGTTCATTATTAGTTGAAAACAAAGTTTTTGCAAGGGAGAGCAAATGCTCTCTCCTCACAAAAACAGTTTTAACTTGTTATTCCTATTGCTGAAGCTCCTACCGTATCTCATTCATTTTCATGTTGAGATCCAGTTTTTAAAAAGTACGTTATGTTGCATCGCAAAAGCTACTGCAACGTTCTAACTATACCGTGTTGAATTACATTCAACGTTTATTTAGGAGCAACCTTGCTTATATTAACATTTCGCATTGCATAATGTCAACTAGGATTATCTGTTTTTATACAAAATTTACGACGGAAAATTTTAGTTTTCTACGTAAACCTCGTCATTTTCTACATTTATTTCTTCTTTTGCTGTTTTTACAAGATCTACTCTGCGGTAATGATTCATACCTGTACCAGCCGGAACAAGTTTACCGATAATAACATTTTCTTTCAGACCAAGAAGTTCATCGCGCTTACCTTTAATTGCCGCATCAGTTAACACACGAGTTGTTTCCTGGAATGATGCTGCAGATAAGAATGAATCTGTTTCAAGTGAAGCCTTTGTAATACCAAGAAGGATTGGACGTGCTGTTGCTGGTTGTTTACCTTTAAGCAACACTTTTGCATTTGCATCTGTGAACTGATGAATATCCAGTAATGTTCCTGGTAATACATCTGTTTCACCAGCATCGATTACACGAACTTTGCGAAGCATTTGACGAACCATTACTTCAACGTGTTTATCACCAATTTCTACCCCTTGCATACGGTATACTTTTTGTACTTCACGAAGCAGGTATTCTTGGACTGATGTAATATCTGTTACTTTCAGTAATTCTTTCGGATCGATAGAACCTTCTGTAAGTTCTTTACCGTGTTCAACGCGATGTCCTGGAGCTACTTTTAGACGAGCGCCATAAGGAATTGCATACGTACGAGCTTCTACATCACCTTGTACAACAACTTCTTGGCGATCTTTCACATCGTTAACCGCTGCAACAACACCGTCGATTTCACTGATAACCGCTTGACCTTTCGGATTACGCGCTTCGAAAATCTCTTGAATACGTGGTAAACCTTGTGTGATATCGTCTCCAGCAACCCCACCGGTATGGAATGTACGCATCGTTAACTGTGTACCTGGCTCACCGATAGATTGAGCTGCGATAATACCAACCGCTTCGCCCACTTCTACATCTGTGCCAGTAGCTAAGTTACGACCGTAACATTTCTTACATACGCCGTGGCGTGTGTTACATGTAAATGCAGAACGGATGTACAACTGTTCAACGCCTGCTTTTTCAATGATATGAGCAATATCTTCTGTAATCAATTCATTTTCACTAACTAACACTTCGCCTGTTTCCGGATGCTTCAAAGTTTTTCTTGCGAAACGTCCTACAAGACGATCGTATAAGGACTCGATAATTTCGTTTCCTTCTTTAATTGCACCGATTAATAAGCCGCGGTCTGTTCCACAATCGTCTTCACGAACGATAACATCTTGTGCAACGTCAACAAGACGACGAGTTAAGTAACCAGAGTCCGCAGTCTTAAGTGCTGTATCGGCAAGACCTTTACGCGCACCGTGTGTAGAGATGAAGTACTCGAGTACCGTTAAACCTTCGCGGAAACTTGATTTGATTGGAAGTTCGATAATACGACCAGATGGGTTAGCCATCAAACCACGCATACCAGCAAGCTGAGTAAAGTTCGATGCGTTACCACGGGCACCAGAGTCACTCATCATGAAGATCGGGTTGCGCTTATCTAAGGTTTTCATCAGTTTTCCTTGGATAACATCTTTTGCATTACTCCAAATAGAGATAACACGATCATAACGTTCTTCCTCTGTAATTAAACCGCGACGGAATTGCTTAATTACTGTATCTACTTTTGCTTGCGCTTCATGCAAGATTTCTTCTTTTTCACCTAATACAAGGATATCCGCCACACCAACTGTAATACCAGCTTTTGTAGAGTATTTAAATCCTAGATTTTTCATGCGGTCAAGCATGCGAGATGTTTCAGTAATTTTGAAACGTTTAAATACTTCAGCAATGATATTACCAAGAATTTTCTTGCTAAATGGTGCCACTTCTTCGCGACTAGCAATAATTTCTCTTACGTTAGCGCCTTTTTCAACAAAGTATTCCACTGGAGTTTCTTTCTCCAAGTTTGTTTTTGTTGGTTCGTTAATGTAAGGGAAAGATTTCGGTAAGATTTCATTGAATATTAACTTACCAACTGTTGTTAACAACAGCTTGCTGTTTTGCTCTTCTGTAAACGTTTCGTTGTTTACAGAGCTTGCTGCAACAGCAACACGAGTATGCAAGTGTACATATCCGTTTTGATATGCAATTAATGCTTCGTTCGTATCTTTGAAAACCATACCTTCACCAATTGCATCTGCACGTTCAAGCGTTAGGTAGTAGTTACCTAATACCATATCCTGAGATGGTGTAACAACTGGTTTTCCGTCTTTCGGGTTCAAGATATTTTGTGCAGCTAACATAAGAAGACGAGCTTCTGCTTGTGCTTCTGATGATAACGGAACGTGAACCGCCATTTGGTCACCGTCAAAGTCCGCGTTGTATGCAGTACATACAAGTGGATGAAGACGAATTGCACGACCTTCTACTAATGTAGGTTCAAATGCTTGAATACCAAGACGGTGAAGCGTTGGAGCACGGTTTAGAAGTACAGGGTGTTCTTTAATTACAGACTCTAAAACATCCCAAACTTCAGGTTGTACTCGCTCGATTTTACGTTTAGCACTCTTAATGTTGTGTGCTAATCCTTTTCCTACTAACTCTTTCATTACAAAAGGTTTGAACAATTCAAGCGCCATTTCTTTTGGCAGACCGCATTGGTACATTTTTAAGTTCGGTCCTACAACGATAACGGAACGACCAGAGTAGTCAACACGTTTACCTAATAAGTTTTGACGGAAACGTCCTTGCTTACCTTTTAACATATGAGAAAGAGATTTTAATGGACGGTTACCAGGTCCAGTAACTGGACGGCCACGACGACCATTATCGATTAAAGCATCTACTGCTTCTTGTAACATACGCTTTTCGTTTTGGACGATGATGCTTGGTGCACCTAAGTCTAATAAACGTTTTAAACGATTGTTACGGTTAATTACACGACGGTATAAGTCGTTTAAGTCAGAAGTTGCAAAACGTCCACCATCCAACTGTACCATTGGGCGAAGTTCTGGTGGGATAACTGGAAGAACATCTAGAATCATCCAAGATGGTTCGTTTCCAGAGTTACGGAATGCTTCTAATACTTCTAGACGTTTAATAGCACGAGTACGACGTTGTCCTTGTGCTGTTTTTAACTCTTCTTTTAAGAAGTCTACTTCTTTATCTAAATCGATATCTTGTAATAACTTCTTAATCGCCTCTGCGCCCATAGAAGCTTGGAAAGAGTTTCCGTATCTGTCGCGATACGCACGGTATTCCTTCTCCGAAAGAAGTTGCTTCTTATCAAGCGGTGTATCACCGCTTTCTGTTACCACATAAGAAGCGAAATAAATTACTTCTTCAAGCGCGCGAGGGGACATGTCTAAGACAAGTCCCATGCGGCTTGGGATACCTTTGAAATACCAAATATGAGATACAGGAGCAGCTAATTCGATATGACCCATACGTTCACGACGAACTTTCGCACGCGTTACTTCAACGCCGCATCGATCACAAACTACACCTTTATAACGGACACGTTTATATTTACCACAATGACATTCCCAGTCTTTTGTTGGACCGAAAATACGCTCACAGAACAAACCGTCTTTCTCTGGTTTCAATGTACGATAGTTAATCGTCTCGGGTTTTTTAACTTCCCCATATGACCAAGAGCGAATTTTGTCTGGTGATGCAAGTCCAATCTTCATATATTCAAAGTTGTTTACATCTATCAAGGGGCCTACCTCCCTTTTAGTCTACAGGTTATCCCAATTATTCCTTCGTTGTCTCAACTTCGACATTTAATTTATCTGCAGATTGATGATCATCGTCATCAGTATCACGCATTTCAATTTCAGTATCGTCGCTAGACATCATCTTAACATCCATACCTAAGCTTTGTAATTCCTTAATCAATACTTTGAATGATTCAGGAACACCTGGTTCTGGAACATTTTCGCCTTTTACAATCGATTCGTACGTTTTCACACGACCAACAACATCATCGGACTTAACTGTTAAGATTTCTTGAAGAGTATAAGCAGCACCGTAAGCTTCAAGTGCCCAAACCTCCATCTCACCGAAACGTTGTCCACCGAACTGTGCTTTACCTCCAAGAGGTTGTTGCGTTACAAGTGAGTATGGTCCAGTAGAACGAGCATGAAGTTTATCATCAACCATGTGTGCAAGTTTAATCATGTACATGACACCAACAGATACACGGTTGTCGAATGGTTCACCAGTACGTCCATCGTATAGAATTGTCTTTGCATCACGTGCCATACCAGCTTCTTCGATTGTTCCCCATACATCTTCCTCGCGAGCGCCATCGAATACCGGTGTTGCAACGTGGATACCAAGATATCTTGCTGCCATACCAAGATGAAGCTCTAACACCTGACCGATATTCATACGAGATGGTACCCCTAATGGGTTTAACATGATATCGATTGGTGTGCCATCTGGTAAATAAGGCATATCTTCTTCCGGTAAAATACGGGAGATAACACCTTTGTTACCGTGACGACCGGCCATCTTGTCGCCTTCAGAAATTTTACGTTTTTGAACGATATATACACGTACAAGTTGATTCACACCTGGTGGTAATTCATCGCCATCTTCACGGTTGAATACTTTTACGTCTAAGATAATACCGCCGCCACCGTGTGGTACGCGTAGTGATGTATCACGTACTTCACGAGCTTTCTCACCGAAGATTGCATGCAATAGACGCTCTTCTGCTGTTAATTCTGTTACACCTTTTGGCGTTACTTTACCAACAAGAAGGTCTCCGTCTTTTACTTCTGCACCGATGCGGATAATACCGCGCTCATCAAGGTTGCGAAGTGCATCTTCCCCTACGTTTGGAATGTCCCGTGTAATTTCTTCTGGTCCTAGCTTCGTATCACGAGCTTCAGATTCATATTCTTCAATATGAATAGAAGTATACACATCATCTTTTACAAGGCGCTCACTCATAATGATCGCATCCTCGTAGTTATAGCCATCCCATGTCATAAAGCCAACAAGCACGTTACGACCAAGTGCAAGTTCACCTTTTTCCATAGAAGGGCCGTCTGCAAGAATCTCACCTTTTACAACTTCATCGCCAACACTTACGATTGGACGTTGGTTGTAACAAGTTCCTTGGTTAGAACGGATGAATTTTAACATTTTATAGCGATCTAAATCACCTTTTACTTTTTGGCCGTCTACTTCGATGTAACGACGTACCCAAACTTCGCGAGCTTCTACGCGTTCAACGATACCAGGATGTTTACAGATTACCGCAGCACCTGAGTCCTTCGCTGATACGTACTCCATACCAGTACCTACAATTGGAGATTCTGGATTCAGAAGTGGAACTGCTTGACGTTGCATGTTCGCACCCATTAGCGCACGGTTCGAGTCATCGTTTTCTAAGAACGGAATACAAGCTGTCGCAGCAGACACAACCTGTTTCGGAGAGATATCCATGTAGTCAATACGTTCGCGTTTTACTACAACGTTCTCATCGCGGAAACGCGCTACAACATCCTCATCAAGGAAATCTCCATCTTCAGATAAACGTGCGTTTGCTTGGGCAACAACATAGTTATCTTGTTCATCAGCTGTTAAATAATCTACACGTGTTGTTACACGTCCAGTTTCTGGATCAACACGACGGTATGGTGTTTCAATGAAGCCAAATTCATTTACTTTCGCAAATGAAGATAAAGAGTTAATCAAACCGATGTTTGGTCCCTCTGGCGTTTCAATTGGACACATACGACCATAGTGAGAGTAGTGAACGTCACGCACTTCAAAGCCAGCGCGCTCACGCGTTAAACCACCAGGTCCTAATGCAGATAGTCTTCGTTTATGCGTTAACTCTGCTAATGGGTTTGTTTGATCCATAAACTGAGATAACTGCGAGCTTCCGAAGAACTCTTTAATAGATGCAATAACCGGGCGAATGTTAATTAACGCTTGTGGTGTAATTGCATTTGTATCTTGAATCGACATTCTCTCACGAACAACACGCTCCATACGAGAAAGACCGATACGGAATTGGTTTTGTAACAATTCACCTACAGAACGTAGACGACGGTTTCCTAAATGGTCAATATCGTCTGTGTCTCCTACTTTGTATAGAAGGTTAAAGAAATAGCTAATAGATGCAATAATATCGCCTGGTGTAATATGTTTTACTTCGCGATCAATGTTCGCGTTACCAATGATATTGATGGAACGCTCTCCATCTGCATCCGGAGCATAAATTTTAATAGATTGTAATTCAACATTACCTTCTACCACTCCGCCTAACGGCTTCGCTGTTTTAAAACCAATGTTCTTTTCTAAGTAAGGTAAAATGCGATCTAATGTACGACGATCTAAGATTGTTCCTTCTGCCGCTAAAATTTCACCTGTTTCAGGATCCACTAAAGTTTCAGCTAAACGTTGGTTAAACAATCTGTTTTTAATGTGTAATTTCTTATTAATCTTGTAACGACCTACATTTGCTAGATCATAACGTTTTGGATCGAAGAAACGAGAAACAAGCAAGCTCTTCGCATTTTCTACTGTTGGCGGTTCACCTGGACGTAGACGCTCATAAATTTCAAGCAATGCTTTCTCTGTGCTATCCGTGTTATCTTTTTCTAGCGTATTGCTTAAGTACTCGTTATCACCTATAAGCTCGGTGATTTCTTGATCAGAGCCAAACCCTAATGCGCGTAACAAAACAGTTACAGGTAGTTTACGCGTACGGTCGATACGCACATAAACAACATCCTTAGCATCTGTTTCATATTCCAACCAAGCTCCGCGGTTTGGAATTACAGTAGCAGTAAATCCGCGTTTTCCGTTTTTGTCCACTTTGCCGCTGTAGTATACGCTTGGTGAACGAACTAACTGAGAAACAATAACGCGCTCTGCACCGTTAATTACGAATGTTCCTGTCTCTGTCATGAGCGGGAAATCCCCCATGAACACATCTTGTTCTTTCACTTCACCAGTTTCTTTATTGATTAGACGCACTTTTACACGAAGTGGTGCTGCATACGTCACATCACGCTCTTTACATTCTTCTACAGAATATTTCGGTTCGCCTAAACTGTAGTCGATAAACTCAAGCGATAGATTTCCCGTAAAGTCTTCAATCGGAGAAATGTCTTGGAACATTTCTCGCAAACCCTCATCAAGAAACCACTGATAAGAAGAGGTTTGAATTTCGATAAGATTTGGTAATTCTAAAACCTCACTAATACGGGCATAACTTCTTCGTTGGCGGTGTCGTCCGTATTGAACTAGTTGACCTGTCAACTGCTTCACCCCTCAAATCAAGAGTATTATAAATGCACAAAAATGTGCAAAATCACAACTAAATACGACTAACGCAAATTACGTAGCCTTTTTTCTCTAAAAAGATAGATACGTTGAGTATTTCCACCTACTCAAAAAAGAAAAATGGTTTCTAAAAGAAAACCATCATTCTGTTTCATAATCTGCTGATTTTACTATCTTTTCCAAGAAAAGCAAAAATATACATCGTTCTCAACGCAGAAAATCATATATTGGCATTTTATAATGTTAACACAACCAAAAATAACCGTCAACGTTTTTTTGATTTTATGATATAATACCCTTTTTTCTTTTCTGCGACTTCCACAAAATCGAACACTTCTTCTAATTTTTTCATTGCAGATGGTGCACCTTGTTTTTTCTGAATCACAATCCAAAGCTCGCCGCCTGGCACAAGATACTCCACTGCTTTTTCTAGAATTTCATGCACGACTTGTTTCCCTGCACGAATTGGCGGATTAGATAAAATAGCAGCGTATTGACCTTTTACATTTTCATATACACTACTTTGATAAATCTGGATATTTTCAATTCGGTTATTAGCGGCATTTTCTTTCGCAAGCCCAAGTGCCCTTTCATTCACATCCACCATGTGAACCACACGCTCTTGGAACTCCTTCGCTAGAGATAAACCAATCGGGCCATACCCACACCCAACATCTAATACATCACCTTGGGCATCTGGCATCTGAAACGCTTCAATTAAAAGACGAGAACCGAAGTCCACTTCGTTTTTCGAAAACACCCCACGGTCTGATAAGAAAACAAAACGCGATCCTCTCAATGTATATTCCCATTGTTTACGATCACTTTTACTAGAGGGGTCGTTAGAAAAATAATGGTCTGCCATATGGCCACCTCTTTTCTTTACGGTTAAAAAAAAAGCTCGCTTGAGAGCGAGCTTTTTTCAAAAGCCTCAAAAGTTAATTACTTAACTTCTACAGCAGCGCCAACTTCTTCAAGTTTAGCTTTGATTTCTTCAGCTTCTTCTTTAGAAACGCCTTCTTTAACTGCTTTTGGAGTGTTGTCAACTACTTCTTTAGCTTCTTTTAAGCCAAGACCAGTGATTTCACGAACAACTTTGATAACTTTGATTTTTTGTGCGCCTGCGTTAGCAAGTACAACATCAAATTCAGTTTGCTCAGCAGCAGCTTCACCAGCGCCACCAGCTACAGCTACAGGAGCAGCAGCAGTTACGCCGAATTCTTCCTCGATAGCTTTTACTAAGTCGTTAAGTTCTAATACAGTCATAGATTTAACTGCTTCAATGATTTGTTCTTTAGTCATTGTAAATATCCTCCCTTAAATAGGTTTGTATTGTTTTATCGATAACACGTAATTATCTTTTAAAAAATTAAGCGCCTTGCTCTTCTTTTTGATCTGCAACTGCTTTAGTAGCGATTGCAAGACCGCGCATTGGAGCTTGAAGAACGCTAAGAAGCATAGAAAGTAAGCCTTCACGTGATGGAAGAGTAGCGATAGCTTTAACCTCATCAAGTGATACAAGTTTACCTTCGATTACGCCTGCTTTAATTTCTAAAGCTTCATGATTTTTAGCGAAGTCGTTTAATACTTTCGCAGGAGCAATTACATCCTCGTTACTGAATGCGATTGCGTTTGGTCCTGTTAAGAATTCGTTTAACTCAGCCATTTCAGCAGATTCTGCAGCACGACGAGTTAAAGAGTTTTTGTAAACTTTGAACTCAACGCCAGCTTCACGTAAGTTTTTACGTAATTCAGTTGCTTCAGATACTGTTAAACCACGGTAGTCAACAACGATTGTAGATTTACTATCGCGAAGTTTTTCAGCGATTTCAGTTACAACTTGTTGTTTAGATTCGATTGCTTTGCTCATGTTATTACACCTCCTGTAGATTATATAGAAGATGTACCGAAAGTGCACTAAAAAGCCTCCATGCCCAATTGTAGACATGGAGGCATATAGTCACAGAAAAAAATTCCGTTTCGTATATTCACACCTAGGTAGGAAATTAAGCCACATTGGCACCTACTGTCTACGGTACACTATTTAAATTCACAACATAAATGATTATATTAAAACTTCTTCACGAAGTCAACTTCCAATTTTTACGCAATAGTAGAAACTTCAACGCGTACGCCAGGTCCCATTGTAGAAGCAACTGTTACGTTCTTCATGTAAGTACCTTTTGCAGCAGCTGGCTTAGCTTTTAGAAGAGCATCAGCAACTGTCTCTAAGTTTTCAACTAATTTTGCATCTTCGAAAGATACTTTACCGATTGGCACATGAATGTTACCAGCTTTATCAACGCGGTATTCTACTTTACCAGCTTTGATTTCGTTAACTGCTTTTGTTACGTCGAAAGTAACTGTTCCAGTTTTAGGGTTTGGCATTAAACCTTTAGGTCCTAATACACGACCAAGTTTACCAACTTCACCCATCATATCAGGAGTTGCTACTACTACGTCAAAGTCAAACCAACCTTGTTGGATTTTGTTGATGTAGTCTGTATCACCTACGAAGTCAGCTCCAGCAGCTTCAGCTTCTTTTAGTTTTTCGCCTTTAGCGAATACTAATACACGTTGTACTTTACCAGTACCGTGTGGAAGAACAACTGCACCACGAATTTGTTGGTCAGCTTTCTTAGGATCAACACCTAAACGAAATGCAGCTTCTACAGTTGCATCAAATTTAGCTGTGTTTGTTTTCTTTACTAATTCTACTGCCTCTGTTGCAGAGTAAGCAGTTGTACGATCAACAAGCTTCGCAGCTTCTACGTACTTTTTACCTCTTTTAGCCATTTTTATTTCCTCCTCAATGTGGTTTTAGCGGAATAACCTCCCACGTTTACGCCTTCTTTTCGATGTAATCGAGGATGTGCGCCCATCCTTTTATTTAAAAAATGACACTCATTTACGATAATAAAGGTTGCGAATTGGAATTCCAGACCCGCAACCTCTTTTACAAAAAAAACAAATCGAATTAGTCTTCGATAACAATGCCCATACTGCGTGCAGTACCTTCAACCATACGCATTGCAGCTTCTACGCTAGCAGCGTTTAGGTCAGGCATTTTAGTTTCAGCGATTTCGCGAACCTTATCACGCTTAACAGTTGCCACTTTATTACGGTTTGGTTCACCAGAACCAGACTCAATACCAGCTACTTTCTTAAGAAGAACAGCAGCAGGAGGAGTTTTAGTAATGAAAGTGAATGAACGGTCTTCAAATACTGTAATTTCAACAGGAATGATTAGACCAGCTTGATCTGCTGTACGAGCGTTGAACTCTTTACAGAAGCCCATGATGTTAACACCCGCTTGTCCTAATGCTGGACCAACTGGTGGAGCTGGGTTAGCTTTACCTGCAGGAATTTGAAGTTTTACCATTTTAATTACCTTTTTAGCCACGAGACACACCTCCTTAAGTCCGTGATGTGGTCAATTGGGCAGTGATTTGCCCTCCCACTTCATATTTTATCTTTAGCGATAAAATCTTTCTCAAAAAACGTCTCCGTTTCCGAAGACGTATTGACTTAAAAGATATTATCACTTTTTACAATTCATTTCAAGTTTCATTTTATAATTTTTCAATTTGGTGGAAATCTAGCTCAACTGAAGTTTCGCGACCAAACATATCAACAAGTACTGTTACTCTTTGTTTTTCTAGGTCAATTTCATTAATAGCACCTGTGTAATTCGCAAATGGGCCTTCGTTCACACGTACAGTCTCATGAAGTTCAAAGTCAAAGTCAACTACTTCATTTTCCATTCCCATGTGTTTTAAGATTGTAACTACTTCTTCTTCTAATAACGGAGATGGCTTCGAACCCGATCCAGAAGATCCAACAAATCCTGTTACACCCGGTGTATTGCGAACAACATACCAAGAATCATCTGTCATGATGATTTCTACCAACACGTAGCCAGGAAATACTTTCCTCTTTGTTACTTTTTCTTTTCCGTTTTTCATTTCTACTTCTGTTTCCTCTGGAACAATAACACGGAAAATTTTATCTTGCATAGCCATTGTTTCTACGCGTTTCTCTAGGTTTGTTTTTACTTTATTTTCATATCCAGAATAAGTATGGACAACATACCAACTTTTTTCCATTAATTTAGGACGACCGTCCTTCCCTCCCTGACGTACATTTTTTCGTGCAAATGAAAAAACCCGTTCACCGGGCTTTTACACAGTTCATATAAATAACATTAACATTATATCATGTATTAGCGCTTCTTATTCAAGAATTAAACGAATTAAAGAAGAAATCCCCATATCCACTACCGCAAAGAAAATTGCACAGAAAGCAACTGTTGCAATTACAGTAAGTGTCGAACGGATTAATTCATCTTTTTTCGGCCAGCTTACTTTTTTCATTTCACGACCTACGTCGCCAAAAAAGTTCGTCAAACGCATTTCCGGGACCTCCAGTGCATAATTACAATTATTTATTTTGTTTCCTTATGAATCATGTGCGCATTACACGTTTTGCAAAATTTCTTTATCTCAAGACGCTCTACTGAGCTTGTATCTTTCATTGTGGAATAGTTTCGATTATTACACTTTTCACATGCGAGTACAACCTTTTTTCTCATCTGTTACACCAGCCTTGTAACATTATTTCTTTAAAAATGTATCATACAATAAAAGGCAATGTCAATGACACTCCCCACCTTACTGTAAAAAGAGAAGGAGAGGAAAAAAACCTCTCTTTTATATTTCTCTATTAACCTAATACATTTTAAAAAAACCAACTATTTAAACATCTTAACGTTTGAGTGAAGGTGAGTGAACAGTTGCCGTTTCTCTCATTTCCATATAACGCTCAAGCTTCCTTTTCACTCGTTGCAGAGCATTATCAATGGATTTTACATGGCGATTCAATTGCTCTGAAATCTCTTGATACGATCTTCCATCTAAATATAAAGAAAGCACCTTTCTTTCTAAATCGCTTAATAATTCAGATATTTTTAATTCTATATCAACATACTCTTCCTGACTAATAATCATTTCTTCAGGATCCGTCATCTTCGCTTCAGATATAACATCTAACAGAGTTCGATCAGATTCTTCATCATAAATTGGTTTATCTAAAGAAACATATGAATTTAAAGGGATATGTTTTTGTCTTGTCGCTGTTTTAATCGCGGTGATAATTTGACGTGTAATACACAATTCCGCAAAAGCTTTAAAGGAAGACAGCTTGTCCTCTTTATAATCACGAATCGCTTTAAATAATCCAATCATACCTTCTTGAATAATATCTTCACGATCAGCGCCAACCAAAAAGTAAGATCTTGATTTTGCACGAACAAAATTTTTGTACTTATGAATTAAATACTCTAGTGCATCAACATTACCTTGTCGTACTAATTCAACTATCTCTTCATCCTCTAAATCACTAAATGTAACATTGTTGCCGCTTACGAAGTCTGTTTCCAATCTGATCCCTCCGACCGCTAATTATTTAGCAATATTATACAGTAAACACTTGAAGAGCGTCAATGTTTCAACGCCCTCCTCGCCTTAATTTTTCTAATTTTTCTGTAACTTCTTCACTAAATATCGTCCGCATTGCCGGTTGTTCTTCTTTCGTTTTCTTCGTTTCATGACGTACTCTTCGTTCCATCGCCTGAACTTCTATCTCTAACTCACGCGCCGATTTACGCAGAGCACCCTGCCCAAAAATGGCCCACTGCTCTGTGTAATCAGACGTCGCAACATAAATACGTGTATTAATATTGCGCAACTCAATTGCGAGTTGCTCAATTTTTTCATCCGCCGTTTGGTTTTTCCTTGTAAAGATTACATCTACAGACGCTTGTTTCATCTTCTTTTCAATTCCATAAACAGAATACGCATCAAAAACAATCATTACTTTCGTGCCTGTATACCCTTGATAATCTGCCATTTTATCAATAAGCGAGTCTCGCGAAGCTTGTAAGTCTACATCCCGTAGTTTTTTCAAGTCTGCCCAAGCTCCGATAATATTGTAACCGTCAACGATTAAAATATCATTCATTTTTATTCACCGATTGGGTGACGTTTCCGATACACTTCATACATTAACAAGCTAGCAGCAACTGAAGCATTTAAGGATGTAACTTTACCAGCCATTGGTAGATGAATCAAGAAGTCACATTTCTCACCGATAAGACGGCTCATACCTTTCCCCTCACTACCAATCACTAAACCAATTGGCATCTTTCCATCTAAATTACGGTAGTCATCTTTCCCTTTTGCGTCTGTGCCTGCAATCCAAAGCCCGCGCTCTTTTAATTCATCAATCGTTCTCGATAAATTTGTAACACGAGCTACTGGAACATACTCAATCGCTCCTGTCGAAGCCTTTGCAACCGCCGCTGTTAAACCAACCGCCCTGCGCTTTGGAATAATAATACCATGGGCTCCTACTGCATCTGCCGTACGCATAATAGAGCCTAAGTTGTGTGGATCTTCAATCTCATCAAGAATTAAGAAAAATGGGTCTTCATTCCGCTTAGCCGCCAACGCAAATAAATCCTCTAAGTCCGCATATTCATATGCTGCCACTTGTGCGATTACACCTTGATGATTCCCCTCTACAAGTTGATCTAATTTTTTCTTCGGTGAATTCTGCACTAAAACTTTGTTTTCTTTCGCTAATGCTAGTACAATTTGCACTTGTCCTTTCGCAGCACCTTCTGCAATCCAAATCTTATTAATATCACGACCTGCTCTTAATGCTTCAATTACAGGGTTACGTCCAATAATATATTCACTGTTCACGCTCACGCGCCTCCTTCCTTATCCTCTAACACACGAATTGCTTCAAATACAAGCTCTTCTATTCGTGTCTGATCATTTAATAAATAATGATATCCAATCAGCGCCTCAAAAGCAGTACTATATCGATATGTTTGTACATCTGTATTTTTCGGAACAGAACCTGATTTTGCATTGCGTCCTCTTCTTAATACAGCTTCCTCTTCTTCAGTAAGAAATGCTGCCTCTAGTAAATGATGAACAACTTTCGCTTGCGCTTTTGCAGAAACAAAGCTTGTCCCCAAACGATGTAATTGATGTGGACGAACTGTTCCTTTTTGAAGCAGGTGATAGCGGATATATTGTTCATATACCGCATCACCCATATATGCTAACGCTAAGCTGTTTAATTGCTTTGCATCAATCATGTTTAGCCTCTTTTCCATCTTGTACCTTGTGGTGTATCTTCTAAAATAATGTTACGCTCTTTTAATTCATCGCGAATTTGATCAGATAATGCAAAATCACGATTTTTACGAGCCTCAATACGCTTTTGGATTAGTGCTTCAATTTCTTCATCAAGCAATTCTTCTTTCGTTAATTCTAATCCTAAAATTCCAAATAGCGTTTCAAGCTGTTTTACATACGCCGCAATCACTGTTTTTGATGTATGCTGTTCTAATAAATATTGATTTGCATGATTTGCTAAGTTATATAACTCTGTTACTGCATTTGCCGTATTAAAATCATCATCCATCGCTGCTTCAAATGCAGCTTGGAATTTCTCCATCTCATCTAACCATTTCTCATTATGATCCGTTAAATCAGTACTACTTTCCATACGATGCTTTAAATTACCATAAGCTGTTTCAATGCGCTCTAATCCATTATTTGTATGCTGTAATAATTCTTCACTAAAGTTAATTGGATGGCGATAGTGCACAGATAACATAAAGAAACGAATTAATTGTGGATCGTACTGCTTGATAATATCGTGAACTAGGACAAAGTTACCTAGTGATTTAGACATTTTCTCATTATTAATATTAATATATCCATTATGCATCCAGTAACGTGCAAATGGTTTCCCGGTCAATGCTTCTGATTGCGCAATTTCATTTTCATGATGCGGGAATGTTAAATCTTGACCGCCAGCATGAATATCAATTGTATCACCTAAATATTTACGTGCCATCGCAGAGCATTCAATATGCCAACCTGGACGACCTTTTCCCCATGGACTATCCCAGAAAATTTCTCCTTCTTTAGCAGCTTTCCATAATGCGAAGTCTAGCGGATCTTGTTTCTTTTCACCAATCTCAATGCGGGCACCATGACGCAAATCTGCAATTGGTTGATGAGATAATTTACCGTATCCTTCAAATTCCTTCGTTCTGTAATACACATCCCCTTCAGATTCATATGCATATCCTTTATTCACAAGTTCCTGAATAAACTCAATAATGATATCCATATTTTCTGTTACACGAGGATGAACTGTCGCATGTTTGCAGCCTAGTGCCGTTACATCTTCAAAGTATGCTTCAACAAAGCGATCTGCAATTGTTGGAACATCTTCTCCTAATTCATTAGCAGCTTTAATCAGCTTATCATCTACATCCGTGAAGTTAGATACATATTGCACATCGTAACCACGGTGTTCCATATAACGGCGCACTGTATCAAATACGATTGCCGGTCTTGCGTTACCGATATGAATGTAGTTATATACGGTCGGTCCGCATACATACATTTTCACTTTATTTTCCTCTAATGGAATAAACTCTTCTTTTTGACGCGTTAGCGTATTATAAATGTGAATAGTCATTTTTATCCTTCCTTTCTGTTTTCACTACCATTTGTTTTTTCAATTGTTCGAGCTCTTCTTCCACTGCTTTCAACTTATCAAAAATCGGATCCGGAAGATCACAATGATTTAATTCTTGACCTACTTTTATCCCATTTTGAATCACGACGCGACCAGGAATACCTACAACTGTAGAATGTGCAGGTACTTCCTTTAACACAACCGAACCAGCACCAACTTTAGAATTTTCTCCAACCGTAATCGATCCAAGCACTTTCGCACCTGTTGCAATCAACACATTGTCTTTAATTGTTGGATGACGTTTCCCTTTTTCTTTTCCCGTACCGCCTAACGTAACACCTTGATAAATTGTCACGTTATCTCCAATTTCACACGTTTCTCCAATTACAACTCCCATGCCATGATCAATAAAAAACTTACGACCAATTGTTGCCCCCGGATGAATTTCAATACCCGTAAAAAAACGACTCATTTGTGAGATAACACGAGCAAAAAAGAAAAACTTTCGTTTATAAAAGGCATGTGCAATACGATGCGCCCAAATTGCGTGCAATCCAGAGTAAGTTAAAATCACTTCGATGTAACTTCTCGCTGCTGGATCCTGTTCAAAGACGACTTCAATATCCTCCCGAAGCCTCTTAAACATTTTTGTTCCCCCTTTTTGTTTAAAGTGAAACTTCCATCAGTGGATCTCTTTACCACTAATAGTGAGTTGAACCAATAAGGTTTTTAATTTCTACTTCCTTACAAAGTTTTTCCAACTATTTATACCAAAAACTCTCCCCCATACCTGTAGGTATAGAAAAAAGGCGTCTCTGTCTATAGACAGAGACGCCTTACTAGCGCGGTTCCACTCTGTTTAGGCCTAAAAAAGCCTCAAACTCAAACATGATAACGGTGTATACCGCTTCTGCTTACTTTGCGTCGCCATGACGCTTCTCGAAATACATTCTTTGTTCAGCAGAAGACTCAAAGGGGCACTTCAAAAATCTGCTTTTAAACCACTTCCAGCCAAATGGTGGTTTTCTCTGTGAAAAGCATGATTTTCTACTTCTCCTTCTCGTCGCTTTCGTTTATTTCATTTTGAAGTATTCTTATTATATTTCTAAATCCGTAAAAAGTTAACCAATTACTTTACGAACACGATTTAAAACTTTTTCTTTTCCAAGAAGCGCAATTGCATTTGGAAGTTCTGGTCCGTGTGTTTGGCCAGTTGTCGCAACGCGAATTGGCATAAATAAATTTTTCCCTTTTTGACCTGTTTGCTTTTGAACAGCTTTAATTGCTGCCTTAATTGCTGCAGGTTCTACTTCTTCTAATGCTTCTAGCTCTGCCGCAAACGCACGAAGAACTTCTGGTACTTGTTCGCCTTTTAATACTTCTTGTCCTTCTTCTTCATAATCCACATGATCTTTAAAGAACATATCAGATAGCTCAACAATTTCAGCTCCGAAGCTCATTTGATCATGATATAAAGCAATCACATCGCGAATCCAAGCTAGTTCTTGCTCACTTGGATTTTCACCTACACGACCAGCTTTTACTAAGTGCGGTAAGCTTAATTCCACAACGCAATCTAAGTCTTGCTTTTTCATATATTGGTTGTTCATCCATTTTAATTTTTGAGAATCGAATAATGCCGGTGATTTCGATAAACGAGCTGCATCAAACATTTCAATAAACTCATCCTTAGAGAAGATTTCTTCTTCTCCTACTGGTGACCAACCTAGTAATGCGATAAAGTTAAAGATTGCTTCTGGAAGATATCCCAGCGCTTCATATTGTTCAATAAATTGAATAATAGATTCATCACGTTTACTTAACTTTTTACGGCTTTCATTCACAATTAACGTCATATGACCAAATTGTGGTACATCCCAACCAAATGCTTCATAAATCATCATTTGTTTTGGTGTATTAGAAATATGGTCATCACCACGAAGAACGTGTGAGATTTCCATGAAATGATCATCTGCCGCTACTGCAAAGTTGTAAGTTGGGATGCCATCTTTCTTCACGATAACGAAATCGCCGAAATCGTTTGAGTTGAAAGATACGTCTCCTTTTACAATATCATTAAATACATATTCACGGTTTTCAGGTACACGGAAACGAATACTTGGAATGCGTCCTTCTGCCTCGAACTGTTTTACTTGCTCATCTGTTAAATCACGGTGACAACCCGCATAACGAGGTGTTTCACCACGAGCGATTTGTCCTTCACGTTCTGCTTCTAACTCTTCTTCTGTCATATAGCACTTATACGCTAAGCCACGCTCTAATAAATCTTCATATAACTTTTTATAAATATCTAAACGCTCCATTTGACGGTACGGACCATATTCACCACCAACGTCGATGCTTTCATCCCAGTCCATGCCAAGCCATTTTAAATACGTTAATTGGCTTTCTTCGCCGCCAGCAATATTACGCTTTACGTCTGTATCTTCAATACGGATAATAAATTTACCGTTTTGACTACGAGCGAATAAATAGTTAAATAATGCCGTACGTGCATTTCCGATATGTAAGTGTCCTGTTGGACTTGGCGCATAGCGCACTCTCACTTGCTTTTCCATAGTTGGTACACCTTCCATTCTTAATGTCAACAGATTCCTTAATTGTACACCAAAAAATTACGATTATCCATCTTACGAATCAAAAACAACTATTTTTTCTGTAATAATACAATAGCCTGTGAAGCAATTCCTTCTTCTCGCCCTGTAAATCCTAATTTTTCTGTCGTCGTTGCCTTTACATTGACATTCTCCATGTCTGTTTGTAAAAGCTCGCTGATTCTCTTGCGCATACTTTCAATATGCGGTGCCATTTTTGGTTTTTGGGCAATAATTGTACAATCTAAGTTTCCGAGTACATACCCTTGCTCTGTAACAAACTCCCACACTTTCTGTAAAAGCACAGCTGAATCCGCATCTTTAAATGCAGGATCTGTATCTGGAAAGTGCTTACCGATGTCACCAGCAGCAATTGCACCTAAACAAGCATCAGCAATAGTATGTAAAAGGACATCCGCATCGGAGTGCCCAAGTAATCCTTTTTCATATGGAATTGTAATACCACCAATAATTAATGGTCTTCCTTCTGCAAATGCATGTACATCAAAACCTTGTCCAATTCGAAACATTTCCAATTCCTCCTCAAACTACACTAGTAAACTTTATATCATTCTTACGGACATATAAAAGCTCCGCCTGTTGAAGTTTCTGCTCTATATATAGAAAAGCTCGGTAGCTACCGAGCTTTTCTATTATAACATTGCTATTGTATTTTCAAAACTCGTAGAAAGCTTTCAGCAATCACTAAATCTTCAGGTGTTGTCACCTTTATATTGTGATAGCTTCCTCCTACAACTCCTACCTCTTTAGGAAGGCGTTCCACCAAACTAGCATCGTCAGTTCCGAGAAAGCTCGCTTGTTTTGCACTCTCATGTGCCTCTAACAGAATGGGAACATGAAATCCTTGCGGCGTTTGAACTGCTCGCAAATGAGAACGTTCTACTGTTTCAACAACAGTATCATGCGTCACTTTTTTAATTGTATCTTTCACAGGTACCGCACAAATGGATGCACCTTTTTCTTTAGCCATTTGCAATACATCTTCAATCATCTTTTTCGTTACAAATGGACGCGCCCCGTCGTGGACAAGTACATACTCTACATCTCTTACATACATAAGAGCATTGTATACACTATCCTGGCGCTCACTTCCACCTTGGATAAGTTGGATGTCTTTTTGAATATGATAAGTTTGGAGAAGTTCTTCAAAGTAAGAACGCTCTCCCTCATTAATCGCTAAAATAATCTGTTTACATTGTTCATCTTTTTCAAAAGCTCGTAATGTATGAATGATAATGGGAACAGAATCTATTTGTAAAAATAATTTATTTTTATCCGCTCCCATACGCTTACCTTGTCCTGCTGCAGGAATAATTAATGTATATATCATCGCAATCCTCTACTTATAATGCTTTCTCTAACAACTTACGCTTAGCAAAGATCATACGGCCCGCAGATGTTTGCAGTACACTTGTAACAAGTACATCAAGTTGGTGACCAACATGCTCTCTACCATCTTCGACTACGATCATTGTACCGTCGTCCAAATAAGCAACACCTTGATTCTGCTCTTTTCCATCCTTCACAACGTATACGCTTAACTCTTCACCCGGAAGTACAACAGGCTTAATGGCATTTGCTAAATCATTAATGTTTAAAACTGTCACACCTTGCAATTCGGAAACTTTATTTAAGTTAAAATCATTCGTAACAACAGTGCCACCTGTTAACT
The DNA here is from genome assembly GCF_002560985.1 of Bacillus sp. AFS018417. Classification (NCBI taxonomy): domain Bacteria; kingdom Bacillati; phylum Bacillota; class Bacilli; order Caryophanales; family Bacillaceae; genus Bacillus; species Bacillus sp. AFS018417. The sequence goes on along the minus strand of NZ_NTTM01000040.1, from coordinate 8,371 downwards.
TCGCTAACTTCACAAGCTTACTATCGACTTCTTGAATATCTTCAAAATCACCTTCATAAATCTCTACTGGAATAGATAACTCTTTTTGAATACGATTTAAAATATCCAAACCTCTTCGTCCGCGATTACGCTTTAATGCATCCGAAGAATCAGCAATATGCTGTAGTTCTTCTAACACAAATTGCGGAATGACAATTGTGCCTTCCAAAAATTTTGTTTGGCAAATATCCGCAATACGCCCATCAATAATAACACTAGTATCCAATATTTTCCAACCAGAAGTTAACGTTTCTACTTCCTCATTTTCATTGTTCGTATTTTTTTTCTTCCCTCCGCGTTGCGGCAATGTAAACAACCCTAACAATTCATTCCTCTTTTTAAACCCTACTTGGAACCCTAAGTAACCAAGTAATAGCGTGAAAAAGATTTGCAATACTGTACTAATGACTTGAATGGTAAATTCGCGAATCGGAATCAAGATCAAATACGCAACAATTAGTCCTGAGATTAATCCTAATGTTCCAAATAACACATCTGTGACAGGTGCTTTTACAAGCGCTTCCTCAATATGTTTAATAAGCTGAACAATATAATCTACAAGCCAAAATGTTGTTAAAAATAAAATGATTGCACCAATAATTGCACGAATATAAGAACCTTCAAGCCAAGGAACTGCACCTATATCCAACATATCGATTACTTTTGGAATAAGAAAAATTCCCAATGCTCCTCCAATAACTAAAAAGAAAAGCTGCACGATTCGTTTTAACATTCAACCACCTCCTACTCATTATTAACCATTACTTCGTCACTCAAAACGTCGAGTGCAAAAGTGGACGTGTTTTTTTTATAATTTGTTTTATTTACCAATATATCATATCATATATGAAAAATCTTTGAGTGTCGCTATATTGTGAAATCAATGTAATATTCTTAATTGTGCCTGCTCATATACAAGTGTTCTTGAATTCGTTTTAAACCCTCTCGTATCTTTTTCGCCCGTACTTCTCCAATTCCTTCCACATCATCCAAATCAGCAATTGTTGCACGGCAAATTCCTTGTAAGTTCTTAAAACGATTAATTAAGTTCTCAATAATAAGAGGCGGAACTCTAGAAATTTTACTCGCGATCCGATAACCTCTTGGTGTAATGCTTTCTTCTAATTTCATTTGTCCGGAATATCCAAGTAATTTCACTAAATCGCTATCTTCTAGAAGTTGTGCATTCGCAAGCTCTTGTAATTTTTTTAAAACTTGATAGTGCTCTTGTGTTTTTTCATGATAGTAGTCTTTAATTAATAGTGCAGCCTCTGCTTCCACGTCAGCAAGCAATTCTGTCAATTGTAAACGAATAAGTCTTCCTTCTGTTCCTAATTCATGAATGTAACTGTAGATTTCATTTTTAATCCGTAGCATCATTTCAACACTATGTAGTACATGCACAACTTCAGACATTGTAACCACTTCTTCAAACTCTAAAATACCAAGGTTCGTTATGCCCTCATTCCATACAGCTTTATATTTTTCTAATGTTTGAATCGCTTGGTTTGCCTTTGTTAAAATAACCCCAATATCTTTTAATGTGTAACGTAAGTTTCCTTGATATAACGTAATTACATTTCGTCTTTGTGAAATAGCAACAACAAGACTACCCGTTTGCTTCGCCACTCGCTCTGCTGTTCGGTGGCGCATACCTGTTTCAATAGAGTCAATAGATGAATCAGGAACCAACTGTCCATTAGCGATTAAAATTTTACTTCCCGTTTCATTTAAAATAAGAGCACCATCCATTTTTGCTAGTTCGTATAGACTAGCAGGAGAAAAAGCACAATTAATATGAAATCCTCCATCAACAATACTTTTAATTTGCTCGTTGTATCCGAGTACAATAAGGCCACCTGTTTGCGCACGGAGCACATTATCAATTCCTTCTCTTAGCGGTGTCCCCGGTGCAACAAGCTGCAAAATATTAATAATACTTTTGGAACGTTGCTTGTTTTCTTCCATATCTTATCCTCCTAGTGCAAATCGAAGAGCCTCTCCTATATTCGATACTCCAACTACTTCAATACCTTCTGGAATCGTCCATCCACCCAAATTTTTACTTGGGATAATAACACGCTGAAATCCTAATTTTGCTGCTTCTTGTACACGCTGTTCGATACGAGAAACACGGCGAACTTCTCCCGTTAAACCAACTTCACCAATGACTGCATCACCCGGAAAAGTCGGTTTATCGCGAAAACTTGATGCGATACTTAAAGCAACTGCCAAATCAACTGCTGGTTCATCTAATTTAATTCCCCCAGCAACTTTTAAATAAGCATCTTGGTTTTGGAGCAATAACCCTGCTCTTTTTTCTAGTACTGCCATAATAAGAGAAACACGGTTATGGTCAATTCCTGTTGCCATTCTTCTTGGATTCCCGAAACTTGTAGGAGAAATTAATGCTTGTATTTCTACTAAAACAGGCCTTGTTCCTTCCATAGAAGCAACAACCGTTGAGCCAGCAGCACCCACAGGTCTTTCTTCTAGAAAAATTTCAGAAGGATTCAATACCTCTGAAAGGCCAAGCTCCTTCATTTCAAAAATCCCCATCTCATTGGTTGAACCAAAACGGTTTTTTACCGCTCGTAAAATTCGATATGTATGATGACGATCTCCTTCAAAATAAAGAACGGCATCCACCATATGCTCTAACATACGTGGACCAGCTATAGCTCCTTCTTTCGTTACATGCCCTACAATAAAAATAGGGATTCCTTTCGTTTTTGCAAGCTTCATAAGTTCTGCTGTACATTCACGTACTTGCGCTACGCTTCCTGGCGCTGAAGTTACTTCCGGTAAATGAATGGTTTGAATAGAATCAATTACTACAAATGATGGATTCATTTCATCTATATATGCTGCGATTCGTTGTAAATCTGTTTCTGATACAACAAATAAATTATCTCCATTTACATGAAGACGATCTGCTCTAAGTTTAATTTGTTTTGCAGATTCCTCACCTGATATGTATAAAACATCATAAGCACGATCTGCTAGTTGTGATGATATTTGCAATAATAATGTTGATTTCCCAATACCAGGATCTCCCCCTATGAGCACGAGAGAGCCATCTACAATTCCACCACCAAGCACCCGGTTAAATTCCTGAAAATTCGTTTCAATACGCGCCTCTGTTTTCGTTTCCACCTCTTTCAGGCGGCGAGGCTTCGTTAATTCAGTTTGGATTGCACTTGCATAGTTCAGACGGCGTGATGATACAACTGGTTCCATCTCTTCCACTAGTGTATTCCATTGTCCGCACCCCGGACACTTTCCCATATACTTTGGTGACTGATAACCACATTCTTGACATGTAAATTTCGTTTTCTTTTTAGCCATCGTTTTTTACACTTCACTTCGCTTTCATATGAGACAAAAATATTTCTTTTTTGTACAAGAAAGAGGGCTATTGTTTAGCCCCCCTTTGTTTGTCTATACTTATTTTACCTTTTCTGCACTACGAATGACAAATGATTCTCCTTCTGCATCAAAAACAACTTTTTGACCTTTCTCAATAACCCCTTTAAGAAGTTCCTCTGATAATCGATCTTCTACATGTTTTTGAATTGCACGGCGTAGTGGACGAGCACCATACTCTGGGTCAAATCCTTTATCTGCAATCGCTTCAATTGCTGCATCCGTTAACTCTAACTCAATGTCTTGTTCTTTTAAACGTTTGACCAACAGTTCTACCATAAGTGTAACAATTTCTTTAATATGTTTTTTCTCTAATGTATGGAAAACAATAATTTCGTCAATACGGTTTAAAAACTCAGGGCGGAATGCCTTTTTCAACTCATCCATTACTTTACCCTTCATATCTGCATAATCACGACTTTCATCTTGTACATTAAATCCAAGATGTTTGTTTCGTTTTAATGCATCTGCACCTACGTTAGAAGTCATAATAACAATTGTATTACGGAAATCAACTGTACGACCTTTTGAATCTGTTAAACGACCATCTTCTAGCACTTGCAGTAAAATATTGAATACATCTGGATGTGCCTTTTCCACCTCGTCAAGTAAGACAACAGAGTATGGTTTGCGACGAACCTTTTCTGTTAACTGGCCACCTTCTTCATATCCAACATATCCTGGAGGAGAACCAACTAAACGAGAAGTAGAATGTTTCTCCATGTACTCCGACATATCAATACGAATCATTGCATCTTCGTCACCAAACATAGATTCCGCTAATGCGCGTGCAAGTTCCGTTTTACCAACACCAGTTGGTCCTAAGAAAATAAAAGAACCAATTGGACGTTTTGGATCTTTTAAACCTGCTCTTGCGCGGCGCACTGCTTTTGCAACCGCAACAACCGCTTCATCTTGCCCAATTAAACGATCATGTAAAATATTTTCTAAGTTCAATAGTTTGTCTGTTTCTGTTTGAGCTAGCTTAGAAACCGGAATACGCGTCCACGTTGAAACAACATTTGCAATATCCTCTACTGTTACTTCCGAATTCTCTTTACCTTGTTGCTCTTTCCATTGACGCTTCGTATCTTCTAATTTTTCACGTAGGCGCTGTTCCATATCACGTAAAGAAGCTGCTTTCTCAAATTCTTGACTTTGTACTGCCGCATCTTTTTCTTTTCTTACTTCTTCTAGCTTCGATTCAAGTTCTTTTAAATTTGGTGGTGTTGTATAAGAACGTAAACGAACTTTTGAAGCTGCCTCATCAATTAAGTCAATCGCTTTATCAGGTAAGAAACGATCCGTAATGTAACGATCAGATAATTTTACAGCGGCGTCAATTGCATCGTCTGAGATAGAAACACGGTGATGTGCTTCATAACGATCACGTAATCCTTTTAAAATTTGAATCGATTCTTCTAAGCTTGGTTCATCAACGTGAATCGGTTGAAAACGTCGCTCTAATGCCGCATCTTTTTCAATATATTTACGATACTCATCTAGCGTTGTCGCCCCAATACATTGTAGTTCCCCGCGCGCTAATGATGGCTTTAAAATATTCGATGCGTCAATCGCCCCTTCTGCACCTCCCGCACCAATTAATGTATGAAGCTCATCAATGAATAAAATAATATTAGCAGCTTGACGAATTTCATCCATAACTTTCTTTAAACGGTCTTCAAATTCACCGCGATATTTCGTACCAGCAACTACAGTCCCCATATCTAATGTCATAACACGCTTATCGCGTAAAGTCTCTGGAACTTCGTTGTTTACAATTTGTTGTGCTAGCCCTTCAGCAATTGCTGTTTTACCAACACCAGGTTCTCCAATTAACACAGGATTATTTTTTGTTCTTCTACTTAATACTTCAATTACACGTTGAATCTCTTTGCTACGACCAATTACTGGATCTAAACGCCCTTCACGTGCTACAGCTGTTAAATCGCGAGCTAAACTATCAAGCGTCGGTGTATTTGCATTAGCCGAACCACCACCTTGATGACCCGAAGCCGTCTCGTTACTACCAAGAAGCTGCAGTACTTGTTGACGCGCTTTATTTAAACTTACACCTAAATTATTTAAAACACGGGCCGCAACGCCTTCTCCTTCACGAATAAGCCCAAGTAAAATATGCTCTGTTCCCACGTAAGAATGACCAAGTTTACGCGCTTCATCCATTGATAACTCTATTACTTTTTTTGCACGCGGTGTGTAGTGAACCGTTTGGGACATCTCCGTGCCGCGCCCAATTAGTGCTTCTACTTCTTTTTGAACTTTCTCTGGGCTTAATCCAAGTGCGACCAATGCTTTTGCAGCAATCCCTTCTCCTTCGCGTACAAGGCCGAGTAAAATATGCTCCGTGCCGATATTATTATGACCAATGCGAATTGCTTCTTCTTGGGATAACGCTAATACCTTTTGTGCTCGCTCTGTAAATCTTCCAAACATCATATGAATCACACTCCTACTTCGCTCGATTTTGTTCAATTCGTAATCTTTCACGAATAAGTGCTGCTCTGCGATAATCTCTTTCATCAGGTTGTAAGGGGCCTCCAGCATATTGCTGCAAGATTCCAGGCTGTGTAAGTACCATTAACTCCGTTAAAATATTCCTAGATATATTTTCGATATAACCAAGATCAATACCAAGTCGAACATCCGATAAACACGTTGCTGCCTCAGCAGATTCAATTAAACGGCTATTCGCTAATACACCATAAGAACGATACACCTTATCTTCAAGCTCAATACTTGAATTTTTCATAATTGATTCTCTTGCTATTCGTTCTTGTTGAATGAGTTGCTGAACAACACTCTTTAAATCTTCTACAATATCTTCTTCAGGTTTTCCCAATGTCATTTGATTAGAAAGTTGAAATATATTCCCTAACACTTCGCTACCTTCACCATATATCCCTCTCACAACTAAACCAAGTTGATTAATTGCTTGAACGATACGGTTCATTTGTCCTGTTAAAACGAGAGCTGGCAAATGTATCATCACTGAGGCTCGTAAACCTGTTCCTATATTTGAAGGACAGCTCGTTATATAACCAACTTGTTCATCAAATGCATATTCAACCTGATTTTCTATCCAATCATCAATTCGATTTGCACTATGCAACGCTTCTGATAATTGTAATCCCGGAAATAAACATTGAATCCGAATATGATCTTCCTCATTAAGCATAATACTTACTTGTTCATTCTCAGATAATAAACAAGCACCATATTCTGTTCCCACTAAATCCGGACTTACAAGGTGCTTTTCGACTAATACTCTGCGCTGCAAAGGTTCAATCCTATTCATTTGTAAAAGTTCAAGTACCCCGAAAGGTGCAACTGCTTGATTAGCAAATTTTTCTTGAAATACATGAATCATTTGCTCCGCTTCCTTATTTGTTAACATAGTCGGGAACTGATAGTCTCGTAAATTCCGAGCCAATCGAACACGACTGCTTAAAACAATATCGGAATCAGGACCGTCTTCCCTCATCCATGGACTAATTGCTTCGTTCATAATACGATCGAGTGACATAGAATTATTCCCCCTCTCTATGCTCACGAAGCTGATTTTCTATGCTGCGAATTTTATCTCGTACTTCAGCAGCCTGTTCAAACTCTTCTTGTTGTATGCACTCCTGCAATTTTAGTTTTAACTCATCTAATTCTTTTTTTAGATGAATATTTCCTCCTATACGGTTAGGAATTTTTCCGTGATGCTTTGTATGCCCACCATGAAGCCGTTTTAGCATTGGTTGTAATTGTTCTTTAAATGTTTCATAACAAGACGAACAACCAAACCTTCCGACCTTTGCAAATTGCGGATATGTCATATTACATTTCGGACATTGCAACGGCTGCACATTCGAAACATTATTTGTTTCTTTCTCAGATGCAGGTTGCTCAACATGTAGTAGCCCTGCTAATAAATTATGAAATGACAAACTAGACTTATTAGAATTATTTGATTGAAAGAAAGACGTATATCCATTTTCTTGGGCACATTGCTCGCAAAGATGAATCTCCGTCTTTTTTCCATTGATTGCTTTTGTAAAATGCAGCGTTGCTGATCGTGAACTACAGTTTTGACAAATCAACGTATTTCCCCACCTTTACAATAGGAAAGAATTATTAATTTACAACCTTATTCGTTCAATTAATCCTTAAGAGACAAAGCATTCCTAAGGGAAGTTTCACTTTACTTATACTTCAATGTTCTAAGCATCGCTCGAAGCATACGTGCTCGTAATTCATCTCGAAATGGTAAATCTGTTAGTAAAACAGATCGATCTAACACACTAAACATAAGCTTTGCTTCCCTACTGGTAACAATACCTTCTTCTGCTAAACGCCTTATTATACTCTCAGCGCTTGATTGAGTAATGCTATACTGAATCATTTGTAACATTTGGTTAATAATGTCTATATCATCATGCAATTTGACCTTTATAATGCGAATATAACCTCCACCACCTCGTTTACTTTCTACTATGAAGCCTCTTTCTAGTGTAAAACGAGTATTAATAACGTAGTTAATTTGAGATGGCACACAATCAAACTTATCAGCAATTTCATTTCTTTTAATTTCAATTGCATCATTATTACTTAAGTCAATAACTTGCTTTAGATATTGTTCAATAATATCAGATATATTTCTCATTTATCCTCCACCTTTATTGACTTTGACTATCTTTGACTTTAATTATATACGTATTAAAAAATTTTGCAACTCTTTTGCTTCCCTCTCTATCCTATCCATATTTTCTCTCATTTAATCAACCGTTCTTTATTTTATGAATAAAGAATATAAAGTTTCCTATATAAAAAAGAACACAAAAAAAGACGAGTACAATGACTCGTCTTTCGCTTGCCTGGCAACGTCCTACTCTCACAGGGA